>JBKDZQ010000574.1:0-6300 GCA_047971325.1 Parahaliea sp. | reverse complement strand
GCGTGCAGCAGAGATTTGGGATCACCTTGGTGCCCGAGCCCGTCCTCGTGGGGGTCGCGCTCGACTGACTCGGTCGGTTCGACTCGGGATGCCAAACCACGTACACTCTGATGCTTGGTGGTTCACCACCCTGCACGAGCTTGCCCTCGTGGGGGTGAGGGGTCACTGGAAGGGCAATAGCTCAATTGGCAGAGCAGCGGTCTCCAAAACCGCAGGTTGGGGGTTCGATTCCCTCCTGGCCTGCCATATTTGGCAGGGGGTACCGGGTTCCGGTGCCCTACCGAAGTAGGATTGGTATTACATGACTGTGGAAACCACCACCCATCGCTTTGACGGGCTGAAGTGGCTGATGGTATTTGCCCTGCTGGCCGTTGGCGTGGTGGGCAATAGCTATTTCTCCGGCGAGTCCTTGCTGTACCGCGTGCTGGCGCTGGTGGCGCTCGGTGTGCTGGCGGCCCTGGTGGCCCTGCAGACCGCCAAGGGTGTGGCCTTCTGGGCACTGATCAAGGGCTCGCGGGCGGAAATACGCAAGGTTGTCTGGCCGACTCGCCAGGAAACCGTGCAAACCACCATGATTGTGGTGATTTTTGTCGTTCTGGTGGCGCTGCTGCTGTGGGGGCTCGACTCCCTGCTGGGCTGGCTGGTGTCACTGGCGATTGGATAGAAGACGGGAAGGCTCAGCCGATGGCAATGCGTTGGTATGTGGTTCACGCCTACTCAGGCTATGAGAAGAAAGTCGCCTCTTCGCTGAAAGAGCGTATTGAGCTGCACAGCATGCAGGACCGTTTTGGCCAGGTATTGGTGCCCACCGAGGAAGTGGTGGAAATGCGCGCCGGCCAGAAGCGCAAGAGCGAGCGAAAGTTCTTCCCCGGTTATGTGCTGGTGCAGATGGAGCTGGATGACGACACCTGGCATCTGGTGAAGGAAACCCCCCGGGTGATGGGCTTTATTGGCGGCAAGGCCGATGCGCCGGCGCCGATTACCGAAGCCGAGGCCCAGGCTATTTTGCAGCGCGTGGAGCAGGGTGTGGAAGCCCCGCGTCCGAAGACGCTGTTCGAGCCGGGTGAGATGGTGCGTGTTATCGATGGCCCCTTCAACGACTTCAACGGTGTCGTGGAAGAGGTCAACTACGAGAAAAGCCGCCTCAATGTGGCGGTGCTGATCTTTGGTCGTTCCACCCCGGTGGAGCTGGAGTTCAGTCAGGTGGAGAAGGCCTGAAGGGCCTTCTGGAGTGAAACGGTGGCCATCGGCCGCCACAATGGGGAGCCCGCGTACCGGGGCGGCGACAGCCGGCAGGTACAAGGGCGTTTGCACCCGGGAGAATAGACATGGCCAAGAAAGTAGAGGCTTACATCAAGCTGCAGGTGCCTGCCGGCCAGGCCAATCCGAGCCCACCCGTGGGTCCGGCGCTGGGTCAGCGTGGCGTGAACATCATGGAGTTCTGCAAGGCGTTCAATGCCGAGACCCAGGGCGTGGAGCCCGGTCTGCCGATTCCGGTGGTGATCACCGTTTACAACGACCGTTCCTTCACCTTCATCAAGAAAACCCCGCCCGCCGCCGTGCTGCTGTGCAAGGCTGCCAAGATCAAGAAAGGTTCCAGTACACCCAATACCAACAAGGTGGGCAAGGTCAACCGTGCCCAGCTGGAAGAAGTCGCCACCCAGAAGTGGCCTGACCTGACTGCCGCCGACATGGATGCCGCCGTACGCACCATCGCCGGCAGCGCCCGCTCCGCCGGCATTGAAGTGGAGGGGGTTTAACCATGGCCAAGCTCTCCAAGCGTGTTCGCGCATTCAGGGACAAGGTAGATCCGCGCAAGGCTTACCCTCTGGAAGAGGCCGTGAGCCTGTTGAAGGAATTCGCCACCGCCAAGTTCAATGAAACCGTTGAAGTGGCCGTGAATCTGGGTGTCGATGCCCGCAAATCCGATCAGGCTGTGCGCGGTGCCACGACTTTGCCCCACGGCACCGGCTCCGAGGTGCGGGTGGCGGTGTTCACCCAGGGTGACAATGCCGACAAGGCGCAGGCTGCCGGCGCCGACTTCGTCGGCATGGAAGATCTGGCCGAGCAGATCAAGGGCGGCATGATGGACTTCGACGTGGTGGTGGCCTCTCCGGACGCCATGCGTGTGGTTGGCCAGCTGGGTCAGTTGCTGGGTCCGCGCGGCCTGATGCCGAACCCGAAGACCGGCACCGTCACCCCCGACGTGGAAACCGCGGTCAGGAATGCCAAGGCTGGCCAGATGCGTTACCGCACTGACAAGAACGGCATCATCCACGGCGGCATCGGCAAGGTCAGCTTCGAGCTGGATGCGCTCAAGGGCAACCTGGAAGCGGTGCTGGCCGACCTGAAAAAGGCCAAGCCTTCCGCCGCCAAGGGCGTGTACCTGAAGAAAATCACCCTGTCCACGACCATGGGCCCGGGTGTGACTGTCGACACCGCGTCGCTGGAAGTCTAAGCAGTACAGGTGGTGCCCGCTCTCACAAGGGGCGGTGCCGCAGGGGTTTGCCACGGAGGGCGGACCAGTCGATCGGGCCAGGCCAAACAGGCTCTGACCGGTCAACTTTGAGGTCTTTGGAACAGGCTGTGGCGCGCCTTGCGGCGGGCCCGATTAGCTGAGAACTGAAGGCCATCAAAGACCGTAGGTGGTTTTGTGGCAGGCTGGCGACAGCTTAACGCAGTGCCTTAATGGCGATCAAGCCGGATGCTTCCGCAATGATCAAAGCCTACGCAGATGGTGGATACGTTCACCACGCAAAGCGGTGCCGCCATAGGCTTGGCGGCACTTAACTTAAGTCTCAGGAGTATTACCAGTGGCAATTGGACTCGAAGACAAGAAAGCGATCGTTGCTGAAGTTAACGAGACTGCCACCAGTGCACTGTCCCTGGTTATCGCCGATGCACGTGGCGTAACCGTGGACGGGATGACAGCCCTGCGCAAGCAGGCGCGCGAAAACGCAGTGACGCTCCGTGTAGTGCGGAACACACTGGCCAGGCGCGCCCTGCAGGGAACGGACTACGAGTGCATCAACGATGCGCTGGTGGGGCCGTCCCTGTTCGGATTCTCCATGGAGGATCCGGGTGCAGCGGCTCGACTCTTCAAGGATTTCGCCAAGGAGAATAAACACTTCGAGGTGAAGGCACTGGCGGTGAGCGGCCAAATGCTGGGTGCGGACCACCTGGATGTCCTGGCTAAGTTGCCGACGCGTGATCAGGCACTCTCCATGCTGATGAGTGTCATGAAGGCGCCGGCGACCAAGCTGGTACAGACAATGAACGAAGTACCCGGAAAATTGGTTCGCACGCTGGCAGCAGTACGCGATCCGAAGCAGGCAGCGGCGTAAGCGGCTGCCGATTGGGATTTTATTCAGCTAATTTTTACAGCTAGTCATTTATAGCTCATTGGGAGAAATGAGTCATGGCTCTGTCTAAAGACGACATTTTGAATGCCATCGCCGAAATGAGCGTAATGGAAATCGTTGAGCTCATCAGTGCAATGGAAGAAAAATTCGGTGTTACCGCGGCGGCTGCGGTTGCCGTTGCTCCGGCTGCTGCCGCTGGCGACGCTGGTGCCGCCGCCGAAGAGAAAACCGACTTCGACGTTATTCTGACCGCTGCGGGTGACAAGAAAGTGAATGTCATCAAGGTTGTTCGCGCAGTAACCGGCCTGGGCCTGAAAGAAGCCAAGGGCCTGGTCGACGGCGCACCGTCCCCGATCAAGGAAGGTGCTACCAAGGAAGAAGCCGAAGACATCAAGAAGCAGGTGGAAGAAGCCGGCGGCTCTGTCGAGCTCAAATAAGCTCGGCAATGGCCTGGTGCAAACCGGGCAAGGATAAGGCTGGCGGGCATTTGGCTCGCCGGCCTTTTCCCGCTTCAGGGCGGCGCTTGTGCACTGAAGCTGCAATCTGATTCTGGGCTGCCGGCGTCGTGCCGGGCAGCCCGACCGCAGCCCTCAACGGGGCTGTTGAACCGCCCGCGGTGGCGGATGGCTAATCACGCTGGGGAGTACTGATGGCATACTCGTACACTGAGAAAAAACGCATTCGCAAGGACTTCGGCACGCTGTCGAAGGTGATGGATGTTCCATACCTGCTTGCGATCCAACTGGATTCTTACCGTAAGTTCACCCAGCAGGGTATGCGACTCGCCGAGCGCGGCGACTACGGCTTGCACGCCGCCTTTAAATCCGTGTTCCCCATCGCCAGCTACAGCGGCAACGCGGCGCTGGAGTACGTGGACTATACCTTGTGCGTTCCGGTGTTCGATGTCAACGAATGCCAGTTGCGTGGCGTTACCTATTCCTGCGCTCTGCGGGTGAAGGTCCGGTTGATCATCTACGACAAGGACTCCGCCAGCAAGACCATCAAGGACATCAAGGAGCAGGAAGTCTACATGGGGGAGATCCCCCTGATGACCGACAACGGTACCTTCGTTATCAATGGTACCGAGCGCGTGATCGTGTCCCAGTTGCACCGTTCCCCGGGTGTCTTCTTCGACCACGACAAGGGCAAGACCCACTCCTCCGGCAAGCTGCTGTACTCCGCGCGGGTGATTCCCTACCGCGGCTCCTGGCTGGACTTCGAATTCGACCCGAAAGATGCGGTGTTCGTGCGCATCGACCGTCGCCGCAAGCTGCCGGCGACTATCTTGCTGCGCGCGCTGGGCTACACCTCCGAAGAAATCCTGGGCATGTTCTACGACGTGAACACGTTCAGCGTGAACAAGGACGGCGCGTTCACCATGAAGCTGATTCCCGAGCGCCTGCGGGGCGACGTGGCGGCCTTTGACATCAAGGTCGACAAGACCGTGGTGGTCGAGCAGGGTCGCCGCATTACCTCGCGACATATCCGCGAGCTGGAGAAGGCCAATATCAGCGAGCTGGAAGTGCCGGAGGAATACCTCTATGGTCGCGCGCTGGCCAAGAACATCGTCGACCAGAAAACCGGCGAGGTGCTGGTCGAGTGCAACACCGAACTGAACCAGGACATTGTGACCCGGATGCGCGAAGCGGGCACCGAGACCATCGAAACGCTCTATACCAACGAGCTGGACTGTGGTCCCTTCATTTCCGATACCCTGCGCCTGGACAGCACCCGCAACGAGCTGGAGGCGCTGGTGGAAATCTACCGCATGATGCGCCCGGGCGAGCCGCCGACCAAGGAGTCTGCGGAAAACCTGTTCCAGAACCTGTTCTTCTCCCCCGACCGCTACGACCTGTCAAACGTTGGCCGGATGAAGTTCAACCGTCGTCTGGGCCGCAGCGAAGTGACCGGCTCGGGTGTGCTCGACCGCGAGGACATCGTGGCGGTGCTCAAAACCCTGGTGAACATCCGCAACGGTCGCGGCATGGTGGACGACATCGACCACCTGGGCAACCGCCGGGTGCGCTCCGTGGGCGAGATGGCCGAAAACCAGTTCCGGGTCGGTCTGGTTCGGGTCGAGCGCGCAGTGAAAGAGCGCCTGTCCATGGCGGAAAGCGAAGGGCTGATGCCCCAGGACCTGATCAACGCCAAGCCGGTATCGGCGGCGGTGAAGGAGTTTTTCGGCTCCAGCCAGCTGTCCCAGTTCATGGACCAGAACAACCCGCTGTCCGAGGTGACCCACAAGCGCCGTGTGTCCGCGCTTGGCCCGGGCGGCCTGACCCGCGAGCGTGCCGGTTTCGAGGTGCGCGACGTGCACCCGACCCACTACGGTCGCGTGTGCCCGATCGAGACCCCGGAAGGTCCGAACATTGGCCTGATCAACTCGCTGGCCACCTACGCCCGCACCAACGACTACGGCTTCCTTGAGTCACCCTACCGCAAGGTAGTGGACGGCGAGGTGACCGACGAGATCGAGTACCTGTCGGCCATCAACGAGGCGGGCTTTGTGATCGCCCAGGCGTCGGCTCCGCTGGATGAAAACAAGCGCTTCGTAGAGAATCTGATCAACGTGCGCTACATGAACGAATTTACCGTCAAGCCGGCCACGGAGGTGGCCTACATGGACGTGTCACCCAAGCAGGTGGTGTCCGTGGCGGCGGCGCTGATTCCCTTCCTGGAGCACGACGACGCCAACCGCGCACTGATGGGCTCCAACATGCAGCGCCAGGCGGTGCCGACCCTGCGCAGCGACAAGCCGCTGGTGGGTACCGGCATGGAGCGCTACGTGGCCGCCGACTCCGGTGTGTGCGCGGTGGCGCGCCGCCCCGGTGTCATCGATTCAGTCGACGCCAGCCGCATCGTGGTGCGGGTGAACGACCGGGACGTGGGCAAGGACGAGGCGCCGGTCGATATCTACAACCTGACCAAGTACACCCGT
>JBKDZQ010000573.1:0-1718 GCA_047971325.1 Parahaliea sp. | reverse complement strand
GCAGCAGTATGAATACAGGCCGCAGTATCCGCCTGCTCCTGGTGGACGGCACACCCGGCGGCCTGCTCACCGCCGAGATCATGAACTGGACCGGCCATGTCATCACCGGCCCGCGCTCCAGGCTGGGCGAGTTGCTTCAGCGGCCGGAGGTGGGGCGTACCGGCATCTACTTTCTGGTCGGCCCTGATCCTGAAAACAATTTCCGACCCCTGGTGTATATCGGTGAATCCGACGATGTCGGCAAGCGACTGAAGCAACACAACAGGCCCGAGGAGCAGGGTGGCAAGGACTTCTGGGAGAGGGTCTGCCTGGTCACCAGCAAGGACCAGAACCTCACCAAGGCCCATGTGAAGCACCTGGAGAGCTGGCTGATCAACAAAGCCAAGCAGGTGGGACGTTGCCAGCTGCTTAACAGCACGGCGCACGATTACGGCAACCTTCCGGAATCCGACCTCGCGGATATGGCGTTCTTTGCAGAACAGGTCCGGACAGTGCTTCCGGTGCTGGGTTTTGATTTTCTCCGGGAGACCAGCAAGCCGGTGAAGACGCCGGCTGTCGAAGAGGCTGGCGCGACTTCGGAATCCCCCATCTTCGTCCTGGAGATTCCCAAGCACAAACTCAGGGCCAGCGCGCAGGAAATCGACGGTGAATTTTTCGTGCTCGCGGGCAGCCTTGCCAGGGCCACCTGGTCCAATAATAGCCATAGCGGCTACAGATCCTTGCATGATCAGCTATGCGAGGAAAGGGCGCTGGCACCGGTTCCATGGGAAGACGGCCTGCTTCAGTTCGCAAGCGACAAGCTATTCGCCAGCCCCAGTGCCGCCGCTGCCGTCGTCTCCGGCCGTGTCCAGTGGAAAGTGGAGGGAACCGGGCAGAGCTACGGCGAATGGCAGGACAGCCAGGTGAACGCCTCCCCCGAAAAACTCTATGTGAACTGACCGATGAAATTTGAGAACTTTACAGCCGGTACCTGGCGCCAGCAGTACCAGTACAAGAGCTTCACCCCGGTGACCGTCAATCGTCAGTGGCACTGGGAAGACCCGCAAATCAATACCTTGCTGGAAAGCGCCTCCCGCGCACTGGCGGAGCTGGACGCCTTCACCCTGATCGTGCCCGATGTGGACCTGTTCATCCAGATGCACATCACCAAGGAAGCCAACAACTCCTCGCGCATCGAAGGCACCCAGACCGAAATGGACGAGGCCGTGCTCGACAGCAGCCAGCTCGCCCCGGAAAAGCGCGACGACTGGCAGGAAGTGCAGAACTATGTCCAGGCCATCAACGTGGCGGTGGAGGAACTGCAACAGCTCCCCCTGTCCAACCGTTTGCTGAAACATACCCACGCCATTCTCATGCAGGGAGTACGGGGCGAGCATAAGACGCCGGGGGAATTTCGCGTGTCGCAGAACTGGATTGGTGGCAGCAATCTGGCGGATGCCGCGTTTATTCCACCGCACCCCCAAGAAGTCGCCGAATTGATGGGTGACCTGGAACTGTTCTGGCACAACGAGTCCATCAATGTCCCGGAACTGATCCGCATCGCCATCAGCCACTACCACTTCGAGACGATTCACCCCTTTCTGGATGGCAACGGCCGTATCGGTCGCCTTGATCGCCCTCTACCTGGTCAACAAGGGCCTGCTGCGCAAACCCTCCCTCTACCTTTCGGACTTCTTTGAACGCAACCGGGCCAGCTACTACGACGCCCTGATGAGAGT
>JBKDZQ010000572.1:0-2373 GCA_047971325.1 Parahaliea sp. | reverse complement strand
AGCGGGGCATTACCATCAACGCCCAGAGCGACACCCTGGATGACCGGGCCCGGTGCCGTCAGACCTACCCGCTGAACTTCATCGACACTCCCGGTCACGTGGACTTCTCCTACGAGGTGTCTCGCTCGCTGGCCGCCTGCGAGGGCGCCCTGCTGGTGGTGGATGCCGGCCAGGGAGTGGAGGCCCAGTCGGTGGCCAACTGCTACACCGCCATCGAGCAGGGGCTGGAAGTGCTGCCCATCCTGAACAAGATGGACCTGCCCCAGGCCGACCCCGACAAGGTGAAGGTGGAGATCGAGGAGATCATCGGCATCGATGCCACCGACGCCTGCCGGGTGAGCGCCAAAACCGGCCTTGGGATCGAGGATGCCCTTGAATACCTGGTGGCGAAGATTCCGCCACCCGAGGGCGATCGCAACGCACCCCTGCAGGCCCTGATCATCGATTCCTGGTTCGACAACTACCTGGGTGTGGTGTCGCTGGTGCGGGTGAAGCAGGGGGTGCTGAAAAAGCGCGACAAGTTCATCACCAAGTCCACCGGCCGCAGCCACCTGGTGGACAGCATCGGTCTCTTTACCCCCAAGCGGGTGGAGACCGGTGAGCTGAAGGCCGGCGAGGTGGGTTTTGTGGTAGCCGGCTTCAAGGATATCCACGGCGCCCCGGTGGGCGACACCCTGGTCAGCGCCACCCACGCCAATGTGCCTGCCCTGCCTGGCTTCCAGAAAGTCAAGCCCCAGGTCTACGCCGGCATTTTCACCATCTCCTCGGATGACTACGAGGACTTTCGCGACGCCCTGTCCAAGCTGACCCTGAACGACGCCTCCCTGTTCTATGAGCCGGAAACCTCCGACGCCCTGGGCTTCGGCTTTCGCTGCGGCTTCCTCGGCATGTTGCACATGGAGATCATCCAGGAACGTCTGGAGCGCGAGTACGACCTGGACCTGATCACCACCGCCCCCACCGTGATCTACGAGGTGGTGAAGAAAGGTGGCGAGGTGATCCAGGTGGACAACCCTTCGGCCCTGCCCGAGCTGGCCGAGATCGAGGAAATGCGCGAGCCCATCGCCCGCTGCAATATTCTGCTGCCCCAGGACTACCTGGGCAGTGTGATCACCCTGTGCGTGGAGAAACGTGGCGAGCAGGTGGATATGCAGTTCCTGGGCAGCCAGGTGTCCCTCACCTACGACATTCCCATGGCTGAAGTCGTGCTGGATTTCTTCGACCGGCTGAAGTCCGTCAGCCGCGGCTACGCCTCCCTGGACTATGGTTTCCAGCGCTTCGCGGCGGCGCCCCTGTCGCGGCTGGATGTACTGATCAACGGTGAGCGGGTCGACGCCCTGGCCATCATCGTGCACCGGGACCAGGTACAGTACCGTGGTCGCGTACTGACTGAGAAAATGAAGGAACTGATCCCGCGGCAGATGTTCGATGTGGCCATCCAGGCCGCAGTGGGTGGCAAGATCGTCGCCCGGCAGACGGTGAAAGCCCTGCGCAAGAATGTGACCGCCAAGTGCTACGGGGGCGATGTCTCCCGCAAGCGCAAGCTGCTGGAAAAGCAGAAGGCGGGCAAAAAACGCATGAAACAGGTGGGCCGGGTGGAGATTCCCCAGTCCGCCTTCCTTGCGGTACTCAAGGTAGACAGTTGACAAGGCGACGGCATGGCAATTGATTTTCCCCTTATTCTGGTAATCCTGGTTTTTGGCAGCGGCCTTATCTGGCTGGTCGACGCTCTGGTTTTTGCCCGTCGCCGGCGCACAGTGGTGGCGGCCCTGCAGGCCCGCTACCCCCGGCGTGAGCAGGAGGGCAGCCCCCAGGCTCTGCAGTACGAGGCCGAGCTCAGGGCGGGGCCCCGGGAACCGGTGCTGGTGGAGTACGCGCGCTCTTTCTTTCCGGTGCTGCTGGTGGTCTTCGTACTGCGCTCCTTCATCGTCGAGCCCTTCCAGATACCGTCCTCCTCCATGGTCCCGACCCTGCAGGTAGGCGACTACATCCTGGTGAACAAATATACCTACGGCATTCGCCTGCCGGTGCTGCGCACCAAGGTGCTGGGCCTGAACGAACCCGAGCGCGGCGATGTCATGGTGTTTTTCCCTCCGCATATGAACGACACCTACTACATCAAGCGGGTGGTGGGGTTGCCTGGCGATACCGTCACCTACCGCAGCAAGCGCCTGTACATCAATGGTGAGGAAGTGTCGTGGAATCCGCTGGCGGTGGTGCCGGAGCAGGGGGGCAGTCACGAGGTGGCGCTGGAGCAGCTCGGCGAGGCCAATCACCTGACCCAGGTGGACCCGATGCGTCCCTCCCGGGATTTTTCCGTGTTGGTCAAGCCCGGCCACTACTTCATGATGGGCGACAACCGCGACAATTCCA
>JBKDZQ010000571.1:0-4876 GCA_047971325.1 Parahaliea sp. | reverse complement strand
CGCTACGGCCACAACCAGCAGAACCTGGTGCAACCCGGCGAGGTGGTGCGCAAGGGCGAGCCCATTGCGCTGATGGGCTCCAGCGGGCGCTCTACCGGTGCCCACGTTCACTTTGAGGTCTACAAACACGGACGCTCTGTCGATCCCTCCAGTTATGTTCGCCGTACCCGTCGCCGCTGAGCCTGTTTCTGCATCCTGAAATGCCGCCCTCTTCGAGGGTGGCCGCGTTACGTTTTCCAATGGCAGTCACATGATTAGTTCAGCATTGAAAAAAGTCTTCGGTACCCGCAACGACCGCGAACTGAAGCGGATGCACAAGGTCGTCAAGCAGATCAACGCCCTGGAAGAGGCCATGCAGGCCCTGTCCGACGATGAACTGCGCGGCAAAACAGCGCAATTCCGCCAGCGCTTTAGGGACGGCGAGAGCCTCGACCGGCTGCTGCCGGAGGTTTTCGCCGCCGCCCGCGAAGCCGGCGTGCGGGTGATGGGCATGCGCCACTTCGATGTACAGCTGATCGGTGGCATGGTGTTGCACGAGGGCAAGATCGCCGAGATGCGCACCGGTGAAGGCAAGACCCTGGTGGCCACCCTGCCGGCCTATCTCAACGCCATTTCCGGGCGCAGCGTGCACCTGATTACCGTCAACGATTACCTGGCCGGTCGCGACGCCGGCTGGATGGGGCCGCTGTACGAGTTTCTCGGGGTTTCGGTGGGGGTGGTGGTGTCCGGCCAGATGCAGGACCAGAAGCGCCAGGCCTACGCCTGCGACATCGTCTACGGCACCAACAACGAATTCGGTTTCGACTACCTGCGCGACAACATGGCCTTCAGCCTGGCCGACAAAATGCAGGGCGAGCTGGCCTTCGCCATCGTCGATGAGGTGGACTCCATCCTCATCGACGAAGCGCGCACACCGCTCATCATCTCCGGCGCCGCCGAGGACAGCTCCGAGCTCTACCGGCGCATCAACAAACTGGTGCCCCAGCTCAAACCGGACCAGGAGGCTGCCGAGGAACCTGGCCATTTTACCGTGGACGAGAAACAGCGCCAGGTGTAACTGACCGAGAAGGGCCACGAACTGATCGAGGACCTGCTGACCCGCGAGCAACTGCTGCAGGAGGGCGACAGCCTCTACGCCGCCACCAACCTCAGCCTGCTGCACCATGTGCACTCAGCCCTGCGCGCCCACGTGCTGTTTCACCGGGATGTGGAATACATCGTGCAGGACGGCCAGGTGGTGCTGATCGACGAACACACCGGCCGCACCATGCCCGGCCGCCGCCTGTCCGAGGGTCTGCACCAGGCCATCGAGGCGAAGGAGGGGGTGAACATCCAGAGCGAGAGCCAGACCCTGGCCTCCACCACCTTCCAGAACTACTTCCGTCTCTACCACAAGCTGGCCGGCATGACCGGCACCGCCGACACCGAAGCCTTCGAATTCCGCCAGATCTACGGTCTGGAAGTGCTGGTGATCCCCACCAACATGCCGCCCCGGCGCAAGGACATGAACGACCTGGTCTACCTCAGCCGGGAGGAAAAGTTCGACGCCATCGTCGAGGACGTCAAGCAGTGCATGGCCAGTCACGCGCCGGTGCTGGTGGGCACCGCCTCGGTGGAAACCTCCGAGGAACTGTCGACGCGCTTCCGCCAGGCCAAGATCGAACACAAGGTGCTGAACGCCAAGTACCACGCCCAGGAGGCCGAGATCATCGCCCAGGCGGGCCGCCCCGGGGTGGTCACCATCGCCACCAATATGGCCGGCCGTGGCACCGACATCGTGCTCGGCGGCAACCTGGAGGCGGAGATCGCCAGCCACGGCGAACAGCTCGACGGGGTGAAAAAGGCCGAGCTGGAAGCCGCCTGGCAGCAGCGCCACCAGCAGGTGCTGGAGGCCGGCGGCCTGCACATTCTCGGTACCGAGCGCCACGAGTCACGGCGCATCGACAACCAGTTGCGCGGTCGCGCCGGGCGCCAGGGCGACCCCGGTGTCTCGCGCTTCTATCTGTCGCTGGAAGACAACCTGATGCGTATTTTCGCCTCCGACCGGGTGAAGAACTTCATGCAGGCGCTGGGCATGGAAAAGGGTGAGGCCATCGAGCACCGCATGGTCACCAACGCCATCGAGAAGGCCCAGCGCAAGGTCGAGGGTCGCAACTTCGACATCCGCAAGCAGTTGCTGGAATACGACGACGTTGCCAACGACCAGCGCCAGATCATCTACCAGCAGCGCAACGACCTGCTGGGAGAGGATGACATCGCCGACACCATCACCGCCATCCGCGCCGACGTGGTGAACGAAGCCATCAACAGCTATATCCCGCCGATGAGTGTGGAGGAACAGTGGGATATCCCCGGCCTGGAGCGCCAGCTGGAGGCCGAGTTCGCCATTTCCCTGCCCCTGCAGCAGTGGCTGGACAGCGACGACAAGCTCTATGAGGAAGCCCTGCGCGAGCGCGTTGTGGAGGCCGTCCAGGCCGCCTACGACGCCAAGAGCGAGCAGGTCGGCCCGGACATGCGCAAGATCGAGAAACAGATCATGCTGCAGGTGCTGGACACCCTGTGGAAGGAACACCTGGCGACCATGGATCACCTGCGCCAGGGCATTCATCTGCGGGCCTACGCCCAGAAAAACCCCAAGCAGGAGTACAAGCGCGAGTCCTTCGCCCTGTTCGAGCAGTTGCTGAACAGCCTCAAGTCCGAGGTGGTCAAGTTCCTCAGCCACGTGCAGATCCAGCGCCAGGACGAGGCGGCGCTGATCGAGGCCCAGCGCCGGGCCGAGGCCGAACGCGAGAAACTGGCCTTCCAGCACGCCGCCGCCAGCGCCCTGGCCGCCGAGACCGAACAGGCGGGGGCGGGCGACAGCGCCAGGGACGTCGGCGAGGTCCAGACCTTTGTCCGCGAGGCTCCCAAGGTGGGCCGCAACGATCCCTGCCCCTGCGGCAGCGGCAAAAAATACAAACAGTGTCACGGCAAGCTCTGAGGACCGACATCCCATGGCCACCGGCAGCGACCAGCTCCCCACCCTTCACCCTGTCTCCGGTGTCCGTCTGGCCACCGTCTGCGCCGGTATCAAGAAGCCCGGCCGTCGCGACCTCGTACTGATCGAGGCCGCGCAAGGCAGCCACTGCGCGGCGGTGTTCACCCGCAACGCCTTCTGCGCCGCCCCGGTGATCGTGGCCCGGGAGCATCTGCAAGCCAGTGGCCGCCAGCCGCGCTACCTGCTGGTGAACACTGGCAACGCCAACGCCGGTACCGGCGCCCAGGGCCTGACCAATGCCCGCGCCTGCGCCGCCGCCGTGGCGGCGGCTGCCGGGGTCGAAGCCGCCGCCGTGCTGCCCTTTTCCACCGGTGTGATCGGCGAGCCCTTGCCGGTGGAGAAAATCACCGCCGCCATCCCCGCCGCCATCGCCGCTTTGGGTGAGGAGGGCTGGGTCGAGGTCGCCAGCGGCATCATGACCACCGACACCCGCCCCAAGGGCGCCTCGCGCCAGTTCAGCGCTGGTGGGCGAAACTACACCCTCACCGGCATCACCAAGGGCGCCGGCATGATCCGCCCCAACATGGCCACCATGCTGGCCTACCTGGCCACCGACATGGCGGTGGCGCCCGAACTGCTACAGCGGGCGCTGGTCGAGGCGGTGGAACTCTCCTTCAACCGGATCACCGTGGACGGCGACACCTCCACCAACGATGCCTGCGCACTGCTGGCCACCGGCGCCGCCGGCAACGCACTGGTGGCCTCGGCGGATACGGCCGAATTCGCCGCCCTGCGCGAAGCCCTGCAGGAGGTCTGTGTCAGCCTGGCCCAGGCCCTGGTGCGCGATGGTGAGGGCGCCAGCAAATTCGTCACGGTGCAGGTCAACGGCGGCCGTAACGAACAGGAATGCCTGGACGTGGCCTACACCATCGCCCATTCTCCGCTGGTCAAGACCGCCCTGTTCGCCTCCGACCCCAACTGGGGCCGGCTGCTGGCCGCCATCGGTCGCGCCGGGCTGGACAAGCTCGACGTCGACCGCTTGGGTGTGTTCCTGAACGAGGTGCTGATCGCCGAAAACGGTTGCCGCGCCGCCAGCTACACCGAGCAACAGGGCGTGGCGGCGATGCAGCCCGAGGACATCACCATCCGCGTGGAACTCCAGCGCGGCGAGGCCAGCGCCGCGGTGTGGACCACCGACTTCTCCTACGACTACGTCAAGATCAACGCCGAGTACCGGACCTGACGGACACAGCGGACGTGCGCATGGTGTCTCTGGAGATGGCGGGTGCTGCGGTAAATAGCATAGCCGTGTGCCCATGGCGATAGTACACGTCGCCGTCGGTGTCATCCTCGACGCCGACGGCAACATCCTGCTCAGCCAGCGCGCCGGCGACGCCCACCAGGGCGGCCTGTGGGAATGCCCCGGCGGCAAACTCTGAAGTCTGGTGACAACACTGACTTCGTAGTACACTTCAGAGCTATGAGCCTGATCGACCTGCTAAAAATGTCCGAGAGCAAGACGCTGGAATTCAAGCGTGATCTCTCGTCTCCAGACGGTGTATTGCGTACTATTGTGGCTTTCGCCAATACAGCCGGTGGAGTGCTGTTGCTCGGCGTGGAGGACGCCACGCGCAATGTGCATGGTGTTGCGAAGCCACTTGCCATGGAAGAGCGCCTGGCAAACATGATCAGCGATAGCGTTCTTCCTCGCCTGATTCCGGATATTGAGATATTGCCGTCGCGCCGCAACTCTGTTTTGGAAGTTCAGGTACAACCAAGTTCCAGCAGAACCCATTAACTAAACAGCGCCGGCCTCGAGGGCGGGGTCTAGGAGCGGGTCGGATCCACCAAACGCCGCGCTGACCGTGAAGTGATTGACGAACTGCGGCGCTATGCCCG
>JBKDZQ010000570.1:0-3081 GCA_047971325.1 Parahaliea sp. | reverse complement strand
TGCCCAGCTCCCCGGCGGCAATCACCAAAGAGACATCCGTAAGATCCATCGGCAAGCCAGCCTCCTGCCCAGGATGTGGCGAAGCCGGAAGAGGCGCTGTACCGCGCCACGATGGAGGCGCCTTGCCGCAGAGAGGTCCCGGTCCGGCTGGAACCGGTGGCATCCAATGCCGAATACTGGCGCATCACCCTGCCGCACCGCTCCCTGCCCTTGGCCATGGGGATCGGTTGTAATCGTCGCTGCGCTTCGCTATTTTTGCGCCTGTCTACAACCGGTGTTTACTGAAATACAGGTTTCAACCCATCATCCGCTACCTGTCCGCGGGTTTTCTCCGGCGGGCGCGGGCGGTGCTGTAAAACGGAGTCAGGCAATGGCGGAACAGGCCGGCGGGCTACGCAAAACCCCTCTTCACGATCTGCACCTGGAACTCGGTGCGCGCATGGTGCCCTTTGCCGGCTACGACATGCCGGTGCAATATCCCCTGGGTGTGAAAAAAGAACATCTGCATACCCGCGAGGCGGCGGGGCTGTTCGATGTGTCCCACATGGGCCAGCTCTACCTGCACGGCGAAGGTGCAGCGGCGGCACTGGAGGCGCTGGTGCCGGTGGATATCGTCGATCTGCCGGTGGGCCAGCAGCGCTACGCCCTCTTTACCAACGAGCACGGTGGTATTCTCGACGATTTGATGGTGTCCAACCTCGGTGACAACTGTCTATACCTGGTCGTCAACGCCGCCTGCAAGCAGGAGGATATCCGCTATTTGCAAGGCCATCTGCCGGTGGATGTGCGCCTGGACGCCCTCGACGATCGCGCGCTGCTGGCGCTGCAGGGCCCGGCAGCGGCGAAGGTGATGCGCGAGTTGGCCCCGGAAACCACCGGCATGGTGTTCATGGACAGCCGCCGCCTGGCGGTCGCCGGCATTGACTGCCTGGTCAGCCGCTCCGGCTACACCGGCGAAGACGGCTTCGAGATATCCGTGCCCGCCGGGAAGGCGCAGGCGCTGGCGCGGACCCTGCTGGCCCACGAGGCGGTTGCCGCCATTGGCCTGGGCGCCCGGGATTCCTTGCGCCTGGAAGCCGGCCTGTGCCTCTACGGCCACGATATCGACCGCTCCACCACCCCGGTGGAAGCGAGCCTGCTGTGGGCCATCAGCAAGCCCCGCCGCGCCGGCGGCGAGCGCGCCGGGGGGTTTCCGGGCGCCGCGGTAATTCTGGAGCAGATCGCCGGCGCTGCGGTGGCGCGCAAGCGGGTGGGGCTGGTGGGCGAGGGCAGGGCGCCAGTGCGCGAGGGCACGTTGCTCTATCGAAGCGGCGAGGCCGGCGACCAGGCCGGCGTGGGCACGGTCACCTCCGGCACCTTCGGCCCCAGCGCCGGGCTGTCGGTGGCCATGGCCTACGTGGACAGTGCCCACGCCGGCCTGGACAGCACCGTCTACGCCGAGGTCCGCGGCAAGCGCCTGCCGATGACCGTGTCGCGCCTGCCCTTCGTGCCCCAGCGCTACCACCGTGGATAGTTCCTCAGGGGCTGCCGTGGGCCGTCCGGGCGCCGTACCGCCCTCGGCCTTCAGTGATACCGTGGTGGTGCGCTATAGCGACACCGACGCCCAGGGGCATCTCTATTTTGCCAACTACATGGTCTACGCCGACGAGGTGGCCGGTCACTACATGCAATCACTGGGCATGTCGGCGCTGAACCCCCAGCAGGCGCCCTGTTTCTTTTTCACCGTGAATATCAGCTGCGATTTCGTGGGGGAGTGCGTGGCGGGCGAGCGGGTGCGGGTCAGCGTGGGCTATACGCGCCTGGGCCGCTCCAGCGCGGACATGGCCTTTCACCTGGCCAGCGAGGCGAGCGGCAAGGTGCTGGCCACCGGCAGCCTGACCCAGGTATTCGTGGACAAACACAGCCGCCGCGCCTGCCCGGTACCGGCGGCCTATCGCAGCGCGATCCTCAGCGCCCAGCCGGAACTGGCCTAGCGTCCGGGAGCAGGGTCAGGGTCGAGCGGCGGTCGGGGAGGGCTCAGTAGTCCTCCACCCCGTACATGGTGTCCGGCTCGATCATACTGAGGGGGTTGTTCCAGTCCTCCGGGTGCAGGGGCAGGTCCGGATCCAGGCCGTCCTCGTCGTCCAGCTCGAAGGGCGAGCGCCAGTCCTCCGGCGCCTCCACCCGGGACAGGCGCAGCTCGCGCCAGCCGTCGAGGTCGTATTCGGCGACCTCGCCGTCGAGCATCTGGGTCTCGATGGTCAGTGCCGCCGGATCCCAGGCCACCACTTCGAACAGCTCCTGGGTTTCAAGGTCCTTGTACCAACTGCCCACCTCGGGGCTCAGCATTTTCATGGCACTATACTCGCGGTGTTTTCCGTGCGTGTCGGCCCAACATAACATCTCCCCCGGGTCTGTCCATTATGTGAAATTTGTCTAAAAAAGCTCCAGTAAATAACCTCCGTCGCAGGTGCAGGAGATTGTCCAGTAGATCAGAAAGTTGCGGCATCTTTGTAAAGCAAAAGAGAGCACAGCGTGGTTTTTATATAGCGTAAACTCTGTAAAATCCCCCGTTCACAGAAGTATTTTGTCTAAACAATCAGGCCGCGGGCCGATGACGCCGGAGTTTTGCACGCCATGAACAGGGAGACATTCGGTGGCCACTTGAACCGCTTGCTGCAGCTGTGGAACGACGGCGGTCCGCTGGTAACCAGCGGGCTGATCTTCGGCGGCGCCCTCACCCTGCACCTGACATTGAGAATGCTGCTGGGCTATCTGCGCCACTTTACCGCCGACAGCAAGGCCCGCTGGGACGGTGTCGTGCTGCGGGCCGCCGAGGGGCCGCTGCGGCTGGGCATGTGGGTGGTGGCCCTGTACCTGCTGATTACCGTGAACAAGCTGGGAGCACGCTGGCAGCCGATTGCCCTAGAGGTCTACGACACCGCGCTGGTCCTGCTGCTGGCCTGGTTTCTGTATCGGCTGGTGTTTTTTGCCGAGGGGATGCTGCTGGCGGATGCTGACAGCCATCGCAGTTCCAGGGAGAAGGCGACGGTGTATGCCATCGCCAAGCTGCTGCGGGTCACCGTGTGGATCGTTTCCGGC
>JBKDZQ010000569.1:0-3499 GCA_047971325.1 Parahaliea sp. | reverse complement strand
ACTCCCGGCGCCGGGTGCTGCTGTGGGCGGACGCGCTGGGGCTGGCTCTGTTTTGCGTGCTCGGCACCCAGAAGGCCCTGAGCTGGCAGGCGCCGCCCATTGTCGCTATCGGCATGGGCATGATGACCGCCAGTTTCGGCTCGCTGCTTCGCGACGTGCTGCTCAACCGCCCAGCGGTGCTGCTGGGGCCGGAAATCTACGTGACCGCGGCCCTGCTGGGTGCCGCCAGTTTCACCCTGCTGAGCCAGTTTCCCCAGACCACCGCCCTTGCCCTGCCGGTGAGCATGCTCGCTGCCTTTCTACTGCGCTCGGGGGCCCTGCTGTTCGACTGGCGTCTGCCCAAATACCGGGACGATCACACCTGAGCCGGGGCGCCCGGGCGAACCGTTTTCGCTCGCGTTCTTCGCACCCTTCGCCGCAGGTGTTACCATGTTTGCCCTGTTGCCCGGGTTGCAGAAAACCCTTTGTCCGGTGAGGTGTGCATGGAACCTTTTAGTGACATCCATCAGCGCGCGGTTGACCTGCAGGGCGGCAAGGCGGCGCTCCAGCGGCAGATGCCCGTGGTCAAGACGCCCCGGCAGCTGGCCCGCAGTCAGGACCACCGCTGGCTGTCGGAAATGTCTCGCTGCATCTTCCAGGCGGGCTTTGTGTGGCGGGTGGTGGACAGCCGGTGGGAGGGGTTCGAGGAGATATTCTTTGGTTTTCCGCCGGAGAAAATTGTCATGCTCGGCCCGGAGCAGATCGATCGTTTCGCCGCCAGTCCACTGATCATCCGCAACCGCCAGAAACTCCTGAGCATCCAGCGCAATGCCCGGTTCGTACTCGATATCGCCCGTGAAGCCGGCTGCTTCGGCAAGTTCGCCGCCCTTTGGCCGGATGAAGACCTGGTCGGGCTGTTCGCCGTGCTCAAGCGCCGTGGCGCCCGCCTGGGAGGCATGACCGGCCAGCGGGTATTGCGCAATATGGGGCGTGATACCTTTATCGTAACCGGCGATGTCGCGCGTTGCCTGCGTCGCGCAGGGCTGGATATCGCCGCCAATCCCACCAGCAAGCGCGATTTGGGCCGCATCCAGGACACCTTCAACCACTGGCACGCGAGCAGTGGCCTGCCCTATAGTCATATCAGCCGCATCTGCGCCCTGTCGCTCGAAAACTGAAACAGCGCCCGTCTGCACTGCGGCCCGGTATCGGCAGGGCACCGCAGGCTGCTACACTTGCCCGGGGCGGGGTGGTCGTATCCCTGCGGGGGAGAGTCCGATGAACAGAATGATCCGCAGCGCGCTGCTGTACGGCCTTGGCAGCCTGACACTGGCCGGGATGGTAGTTGCCCAGACACGCGTCTACCAGTGCAGAGGTGAGCAGGGACAGGCGGTATTCAGCCAGCAGCCCTGTGGCAGGGATGCGGTGGAAACCACCATCAACAGCGGTGGCACCAACAGTACCGGCACGACCTCGGATCAGGACCGGCAGGCCTGGCAGCGCATCGCCGGGTCCAACGAAGTGCGCGACCTGCGCCGGGATATCGCCCGCCACCAGCGCCGTATCGGCGAACTGAAGCAGGAGCGTGACCTCGCAATGGACCACCTGCGCGAGATGGGTGATGTCACCAGCAACACCCCACCCGGCATGACCTACGAGGAAGGGCTGCAGCCGCAACTGGACCAACTGGCGGATCTCTACCAGGGGCGCATGGACAGCGAACAGGCAAAAATCGGGGAACTGCAGGCGCGCATTGACGACCTGCTGACGCCCCGCGAGTAGCCCCCGCAGGAGCCGCACGAGGTCAGGGGCAACAGTCAAGGCATTGAACAACACGCACGAGGCGAATATGACCAGTATCCTGGCCCTGTCGGGCAGTCTGCGAGCAAAATCCTTCAATACCGAACTGGCCCGCATTGCCAGCCGGGTGGCGCCGGAGGGTGTCACGGTGACGGTGGCGACCCTGCACGGCATCCCCCTGTACGATGGCGATCTGGAAGCCGACAGTGGCATTCCCGCCAGCGTCCTTGCACTGAAACAGCAGATACTCGACCACCAGGGACTGTTGCTGGTGACCCCCGAGTACAACAACGGCGTTCCAGGCGTCATGAAAAACGGCGTCGACTGGCTCTCCCGGGCCGACATGAAGGCCGTGTTCTACAACCGCCCGGTGGCGGTCATCGGCGCCACCCCTGGCGGCTGGGGCACGCTGTCGGCACAGTCCGCCTGGCTGCCGATCCAGCGGGCGCTGGGTACGCGCGACTACACTGGTCACCGCCTGCTGCTCTCGCAGGCCCAGAACAACCTGCCTGGCGATGGCAGCATCGCCGACCCCAAGACCGAAGCCATGCTGGTGGCGCTGCTGGAGGGATTCGCGGGCTTTATTCGCCAGCAGTGTACACCAGCTGCCTGAGCGTCACCGGTGGCGACAGGCTATATCCCGCCCGATCATCAAGGAGTCGATAATGAGTAACGAAGACGCCGCATTGGAACAACACTGTGAGTTTGCCGAGGGCTGCCCGGCCGTTGAACTGCTGATCCAGCCCCGGGACCGGGATCTGGGGGGCTTTTCCGTGCGTCGCATGCTACCGTCCTCCCGCCAGCGCAAGGTCGGGCCCTGGGTATTCTTTGACCACATGGGACCGGCGACCTTCAAGGCCGGGACCGGCATCAACGTGCGACCCCATCCCCATATCAACCTGGCGACGGTAAGCTATCTGTTCGAGGGCGAAATCCTGCACCGCGACTCCCTCGGCAGCCTGATGGCCATCCGGCCGGGGGATATAAACCTGATGGTGGCCGGGCGTGGTATCGTTCATTCCGAGCGCGAGCGGCCAGAGGTCACTGCGATTGACCCCCGCCTGCACGGCCTGCAGTTGTGGCTGGCCCTGCCCGAGGCCGATGAGGAAATCGAGCCGGCGTTTTACCACTATCCCAGCGCCGACATTCCCCGTGTGGAGGTGGAGGGGGTCCCGGTCACGGTGATGATGGGCAGCGCCTACGGTGTCACCTCGCCGGTCAAAACCTTTGCCGGCACCGTCTATATCGAGGCCCGCCTGCAACAGGGCCAGAGCCTGCAACTGCCGGAAGCCGCAGAACGTGCAGTGTATATCCCCGAAGGCGAGGTCAGCGTTGGTGACACCATCGTGCCGGCCCACACCATGGCGGTATTATCTCCCCAGCGGCCACAGGTGCTGCGGGCCAAGCGCGATTCCACCGTCGCCCTGGTGGGTGGCGAACCCATGACCAAGCGCTTCCTGGACTGGAATTTCGTCTCCAGCCGCAAAGAGCGCATCGAGCAGGCCAAGGACGACTGGCGGGCACAGCGCTTCCCGAAGGTGCCTGGGGACGAGGAAGAATTTATTCCGCTGCCTTAGACACTGTCGTCACAAGTTAAAATAAATATGCAATACTGTACGCCAAGTCTTTGAAACCTGGGTATAGCGCATGTCTATTCATCACCGACACGACCTGTCTGAACACCACTGGCGGCTGCTTGAGCCCCATCTTCCGGGCCGGG
>JBKDZQ010000568.1:0-3032 GCA_047971325.1 Parahaliea sp. | reverse complement strand
CTGGGCCTGCTCAACGAGGTGCTGATCCAGAACTTCGAACAGGCCATGCTGGAGGCCAGCGGCGACCAGGAACTGCGCGACATCAACGAGCACTTTCGCACCCGCAACGGCTATCTGGAGGTCAAAGACCCCACCCTGTTCCACCACCATCCATCCGCCCTGCTGGAAACCTTCCTGCTTTGCTCCCGGGACCGCAACATACTCGGTATCGGCGCGCCAACCATTCGCCTGCTGCGCGACAACCGCCACTTGATCGACGACCGCTTCCGCGCCGACCCACGCAACCATCAACTGTTTCTTGACCTGGTGCGTTCGCCCCACCGGGTCACCCTCCAGCTGCGACGTATGACCCGCTATGGCATTCTTGGTAACTACCTGCCGGAATTCGGCCGCGTGGTCGGGCAGATGCAGCACGACCTGTTCCACGCCTACACGGTGGATGCCCACACCCTGGAAGTGATCCAGCACATGCGCCGCTTCCAGAAGCCGGAATACGATGAGCACTTCCCGGTATCGAGCCGCGTGACCCGGCGCCTGCCGAAGATCGAGCTGCTGTATATCGCCGGCCTCTACCACGACATCGGCAAGGGCCGCGGCGGCGACCACTCGGAGCTGGGAGCGGTGGATGTCGAACGCTTCTGCCAACAGCATGGTCTGCCGCAACGCGATGCCAATCTGGTGGTCTGGCTAGTGCGCAACCACCTGCTGATGTCGGCAGTATCGCAGCGCAAGGACATCTCCGACCCGACCGTTATCCAGCAGTTTGCCCATCACGTCGGCGACCAGAACCGGCTGGACTACCTGTTTTCCCTGACCGTGGCCGATATCAACGGCACCAATCCCAATCTGTGGAATGCCTGGCGCGGCAGCCTGCTGCGCCAGCTCTACACCGAGACCAAACGTGCCCTGCGCCGAGGCCTGGAAAACCCCGTGGACAAGCAGGAGTGGGTCGACGAGACCCGCAACGCCGCCACCGACCTGCTGGACTATCGTGGCTTCACCACCGAGGAGCTGGAAGCGCTGTGGCGGGAGCGCGGCGAGGACTATTTCCTGCGCGAGCGCGCCGAGGACATCGCCTGGCACACCGAGGCCATCGCCGGCCACTACGACCGCAGCCAGCCACTGGTGCTGATCCGCAGCGCCAACGATTCCAGCGTGGCCAACGCCACCCAGATTTTCATCCACGCCCGCAACAATGGCCAGCTATTTCCGCGGGTATGCGCCGAGCTGGAGCAACTGGACCGCAGTGTGCACGACGCACGCATCTACAATGCCAACGATGGCATGACGCTGGACACTTTTTTCGTGCTGGACTTCGACGGCAGCCCCATCGCCGAGGATGGCGCCCGCTTGCGCCACATCAGGGAACACCTGTCGGAAAGCCTGGCGGGGGACGGCGGCAAGCCGGCGCTCGTACAGCGCCTGACACCGCGGCAGATGAAGTCCTTCACCATACCCACCGAAACCCGCATGTCGGTGGACGAAATCAAGAACGTCAGCGTGTTGGAAGTCGCTTCCCCCGACCGACCGGGCCTGCTCGCCCGCATCGGCCAAGTGTTCGTGGAACACAATGTGGTACTACAGGCCGCCAAGATTCAGACCCTGGGGGAGCGCGTGGAGGACGTGTTCTTCATTACCGACGACCACGCCGCACCGATCACCGACCCGGCGCATTGCGCGGCCATCCAGCAGGCCATCCGCAACCGCCTCGACAAACAGGCATAAGGCAGCCCCCATCGCAATGAACCCACAGCTCGATCTGCTGCACCCCTACCCCTTTGAAAAACTACGCAGCCTGTTCGCCGACGTAAACCCCAGCCCCCGGCACAGCCCCATCTCCCTGTCCATCGGCGAGCCCCGCCACCCCTCACCGGCCTTTGTGCTGGAGACCCTGGCACGGCACCTGGACAAGCTGGCCAACTACCCCACTACCGCAGGTATCCCCGAACTGCGCGAGGCCATCGCCGACTGGCTCGGCCACCGCTTCGGCCTGCAGGCTGTCGACCCGGAGCGCCAGGTATTGCCGGTGAACGGCACCCGCGAGGCCCTGTTCTCCATCGCCCAGGCGGTGGTGGCACCGGGCAGGGGCAGCAGCGTGCTCTGCCCCAACCCCTTCTACCAGATTTATGAAGGCGCCGCGCTGCTGGCGGGCGCCACGCCGCAGTTCATCGACTGCCGGGCGGAGCAACGCTTCCTGCCAGACTTCGACAGCGTGCCCCCCGAGCAGTGGCAGCGCTGCCAGCTGCTCTACCTGTGCAGCCCCGGCAACCCGAGCGGCGCGGTGCTGCCGCTGGACACCCTGCAACGACTGGTCGCGCTGGCCCGGGAACACGACTTCGTCATCGCCAGCGACGAGTGCTACTCGGAAATCTACTTCGACGAGCAGCAACCGCCCCCGGGCCTGCTGCAGGCCTGTGCCACCCTGGGTGAGCACGACTATCGCAAATGCCTGGTGTTCCACAGCCTGTCCAAACGCTCCAACCTGCCGGGGCTGCGCTCGGGCTTTGTGGCCGGTGACGCGACGCTGATCGAGCAGTTTCTGCGCTACCGCACCTACCACGGCTGCGCCATGCCGCTGCATCACCAGCATGCCAGCATCGCCGCCTGGAACGACGAAACCCACGTGCGGGAGAACCGCGCGCAGTACCGGCGCAAGTTCGACACCGTACTGGCCATCCTGGGCGACCACCTGGATGTCACCCGCCCTGACGCCAGCTTCTATCTGTGGCTGGCCACACCGGTGGCCGATACCGACTTCGCCCGCGCCCTGCTGGCCGAGGCCAACGTCACCGTGCTGCCGGGCCGCTACCTGGCCCGCGACGCCGGTCGGGGCAACCCCGGCGAAGGCCGTGTGCGCATGGCGCTGGTGGCCGAGTACGAAGCCTGTGTCGAGGCGGCGGAACGCATGGTTGCTGTAATTGCTGCACTCTAGTTCTACTTTGTCACATTCGTAGCGGCGATAATCAAGTGGTCCCGGCATGTTGGCCACCCCGTTTTTCATGCTGTTTCTGCGTGCTTGCCGCCGCCTCTAT
>JBKDZQ010000567.1:0-4010 GCA_047971325.1 Parahaliea sp. | reverse complement strand
TCGGCACCTCGAGGTCTTCTTCGTCAACGATGCGGACTTCGACACAGATACCCGGTTTGCCGGCCGAATACATCTGGCCAGTTCGCTGGTAGTGTTCACTGTGATGCTCGGCACCCAGCGTAGTGGCAACCGGCGCCAGCTCGGTCATGCCATAGCCCTGGGCAAAGCTGGCGGAGGGAAACGTTTCCCTGGCGCGGTTGAGCAGGGTGGGTGTGATTACCGAGGCACCGTAACCAACACGCAGCAATGAGGTCAGATCCAGCGTCTGTGCCGCCGCGTTGGCATCGCGCCAGTCTAGCAGCATCTGGATCATGGTGGGCGCCAGCAGAATATCGGTGATGCGGTCCCTGTCGATGGCCTCCAGCACCGTCTGCGGCGAAAAGGTCGGCAACACCACATGCGAGCCGCCGCTCAGCAACAGGGCCACCATCGCCGCGAAATCAGCCAGGTGGAACATAGGCATCGAATGCAGGAAACAGGCATTGGCGCCAACCCTCCCCTGGGCCAGCGAGTTCATCGCAGAAAAGGCGACATTTGAATGGCTGAGCATCACACCCTTGGGAAAACCGGTGGTGCCGCCGGTATAGAAAATACCCAGCAGGGCATCACCGCAGCGACGCGCATCCTCAACCGGCCGGGAGCGGGCAATCAGCCTTTCGTAGGAGAGCAGGCCCTCGGGGAGTTCGTCATCGCCGGCATAGATCACAAGTCGCAGCGACTTGGACCCTTCAAGCAGCCGATGGGCGAGATGCTTGTGGTGCTCGTCGACAATCAGTACCTGCGTATCCGAATCGTCCAGCGAGTAAATGATTTCCGCGGGACTCCAGCGATAATTGACCGGGTTGACCACCGCATCCGCCCAGGGCACCGCCAAATAGTCTTCGATAAAGCGCTGGGAGTTCAGTGACAACATGCCGACACGGTCGCCGGAAGCTACACCAAGCCCCTGGAGGGCGCCCGCCAGGCGGGCCACGCGGTCTGCAAGCTCGCCAAAGGTTACGCTCCGATCGCGACAGCGGATGGCGATTTCCTGCGCTTTACCCTGCTGGTGGCGGTGAAGACCTTGCGTGATATACATGTTGTTCTCCTGTCTTGCGCTGTATGCCTACTGTCTTGAGCTGTATGCCTACAGCCCGGTACGTCCATCGCGACATTGAGTCACAGCGATCTGGCCACCAGCTCCCGCTGGATTTCATTGGAACCGCCGTAGATGCGCGCCACCCGCGCATCAACCCACATGCGACCGATGGGATACTCGTTCATGTAGCCGTAGCCACCGAACAACTGCAGACAGCGGTCGAGTACTTCCCCCTGGCGCTCCGTCAGCCAGAACTTGCCCATGGACGCCAGGGTGGTATCCAGCGTGCCATCGATCCAGCGCTGGATGATCAGATCGACAAAGGTTCTCGAGGCCTGTACGGTGGCCTTGATATCCGCCAGCACGAACTTGCTGTTCTGGAATTCGATCACCTGCTTGCCGAAGACCTTGCGTTCCTTGACGTATTCCAGCGTCAGTTCCAGCGCACGCTCCATCACCGCCACCGCACCCACGCCTATCTGCGCCCGCTCGTAGGGCAGCTGGTTCATCAGGGTATAGAAGCCGCGCCCCTCCACGCCGCCCAACAGGCAGTCGTCCGGCACTTCGACATCGTCAAAGAACATCTCGGAGGTGTCCTGTGCATGCATGCCGATTTTTTCCAGGCATTGCCCACGCCGGAATCCTGGCCTGTTGGTGTCCACCATGAACAGGGAGATGCCCCTGGCGCCTTCGGTGCTGTCGGTCTTGGCAATCACCAGCACCATGTCGCAGGTCTGGCCATTGCTGATAAAGGTCTTGGCGCCGTTGATCACATAGCCGCCCTCGCTCTTCACCGCCCGCGTCCGCACCGACTGCAGGTCCGAGCCGGCACCGGGCTCGGTCATGGCGATGGCGCAGATGATTTCCCCGGAGGCAATTTTCGGTAACCAATGCTGCTTTTGCTCCTCGGTTCCCGAATCGAGAATGTAGTGGGCAACGATGCGGCTGAGGCCGGTCCCGAGCCCCCCGCCATAGGCGGACAGGGCCTGGGCGACACAGACATAGTGGCCGATATTCCCACCGGCACCTCCGTACTCATCGGATATATCGGGCAATATCAAACCGAGTTCACCGGCCTTGCTCCACACCGAGCGGTCGGCGTATTGCTGCTCGCGCCATTTCAGCTGGTTGGGCTCGACATACTCCTTCGCAAAACGGAGCACCATATCGTTGAAATGCGTCAGGTCTTCCGTCATCCACGGTGACTTATAGCTATCGAGCATTGCTGGTACCTCTCACTGAACGTTTGTCGGTGCTTGCCGCCGGTGCGGCTGCTTCGCAACATTGGCCACGCTCCCTACCGACACATTCCCTGCCCCCACAGTGAAGCACCCCTGGCAGGGAGCGGACCAATCCGGTCGGCACAGCGGGATCAGAATTGCGCGCCCGGCCCGCCGCCACAGTAGACCACCTGGCCCGACAGGAAATTCGACTCCGGCAGGCAGAACAGCACCACCGCACCGGCCGCCTCCTCCGGCTTGCCCGGACGCCCCAATGCTATGCGCGTGGCAGCGCCATCGAGCATGGCCTGCTGCACACCGACCTTGATTTCGCGACCCTCGATATTCACCGTCTTGCTCTCATCACCCGCCAGCGCCTGGGTCAACCGGGTTTCGATCAAGCCAAAGGCCACCGCGTTCACATTCACCTTGAAGCGGCCCCACTCGCGCGACAGCGTCTTGGTCAGACCCAGGATGCCGGCCTTCGCCGAGGAATAGTTGCTCTGACCCGGGTTGCCCCCGGCCGCACCGGAAGAGATGTTGACGATCTTGCGGAACACTTCCCTGCCTTCCGCCGCCTCTTTCTTCGCCGCTGCCGCCATCACCGGCTGCGCCGCACGCAGAATCCGGAAGGGCGCCGTCAGGTGGCAATCGACAATCGCGTACCACTGCTCGTCGCTCATCTTCTGGATGACGTTGTCCCAGGTGAAGCCGGCATTGTTGACGATAATATCGATGCCACCAAAGTTATCCACGGCCGTTTTCACGAAGCGGTCGGCAAAGTCGGGGGCGGTGACGCTGCCCACGCAGGCCACCGCCTCGCCGCCAGCACCGCGGATCTCGCGGACCACTTCCTCCGCGGGTTCCATATCCAGATCATTCACCACCAGCCGCGCACCTTCCGCCGCCAGTTGCAGGGCGATGCAGCGACCGATGCCGCGACCGGAGCCAGTGACCAGCGCTACCTTGTTTTCCAGCTTTTTCATCAAATCTTACCTTTTCTCATCTCAATTCTGTTTACTTGCAAAGATCAGGGGAATGCGACCACGGCCTCGCCCACCAGTTTTTCCTCCCCATACTGGTTATCACAGCGAATCGCCACCCTGGCCCGCTGCTCACCGTCCTGCTCAAACAGTTCACGGACCACACCGGTCAGCGTCGGGACATGACCCAGGTGTGTAATGCCGCTGAAACGCACCGAATAGCTGCGCAGTTGCCGCTGCGGCACCCAATTGGTCAATAGGCGCCCGAGGTAGGCCGCCGACAGCATGCCATGGGCAAAGACATCGGGCATTTTCGACTTGCGCGCAAAGTCGATATCGATATGAATGGGATTGTGGTCGCCCGAGGCGCCGCAGTACAACGCCAGTGTGGTGCGATTGATCGGGGGCAGGGTCAGCGGCGGCAGCTCGGTACCCACGGCAAGATCCTTGTATTGCACAGTCGTCATGACTGACTCCTTAACGTTGTACCAGGGAAGAGCGCAGGTCGGCGATATGCTCGCCGTCCTGGTTGGTCACCCGTGTTTCGGTTACCACGAATTGCAATGCACCGTTTTTCTTCTCGTAGATATCGGCGATTTTTGACTCGAAGGTCAGCACATCCCCCGCCACGGCGGGCTTGTGGTAGCTAAAACCCTGCTCCGCGTGCAAGATGCGCGCGAGATCAAACTTGACCAGATTCAGAAAGGCCACCAGATCCCGCCCGTCGCT
>JBKDZQ010000566.1:0-1952 GCA_047971325.1 Parahaliea sp. | reverse complement strand
CCCCAGCGCCTCCGGCCCCACGCCCAGTACATCGACGGCGTAGACTGGCAGCAGGGCGAGGACGCTGCCCGCCAGCACGATCAGCAGGTCCAGGCTGATGCTCGGTAGCACAATGGGGTCTTTAAAGACGAAACGCACACCGTCGAGCAACTGGCTCACGCCCCGCTCCAGCCGCTGCTCCACCTCCAGGCGCGGCAGTTGCGCCAGGCACAGCACCGACAGCAGGGCCAGCCCCGCCAGCACGCTGTAGGTGGCGAAATCCACTGCCGCGATCAGCAGCCCGGCGACAAAGGGCCCGGCGGTCATCGCCGCCGTCCACACTGTGCTGGTGAGCGCCACCGCCCGCGACAACAGCCCCGGGCTGACAATGTTCGGCAGGATCGCCTGCATGGCCGGACCGTTGAAGGCGCGCACCCAGCCGTTGAGGACCAGCAGGGTGAACACCACCTGCCGCTGGACCTCGCCATCGCGCCTGCCTGATGCCAGCCCCAGGTCGACCAGCAATTCCAGCACCGCGCAGGTCACCAGCACCCGCTTGCGGGAGAACTGGTCCACCACCCAGCCGCTGACAATGAACAGCAGCATGACGGGCAGCACCTGAAACAGGCCGACCAGGGCCAGGTCGAAAGGGTCGCCAGTAGCCTGGTACAGGTGCCAGCCAATGGCGACGGACAGCACCGTCGAGCTCAGGCCCAGGCAGGTGCGGGCGACCAGGAAACTGACAAAGGCTCTATCGAACAGCAAGGCAATAACCGTTGGGCAGATAACAGGCAGCCAGCAGTATAGTGGGAAGTCGCGGCCAATTCGCCTGGCACAGGGGCCTTGTCAGAGCCGACCCGGGGCCGCTATCGCGCGTGGACGGCTGGCCCAAAGCCGGAGCGGTAGCAGGTACCGGCACGGACCGGCGCAAGCTGGCCATTGGCGGGCGACGTCCCGGGGCTGCTATAATTCGCGCCCCGAAACGATTAACCCTGCAATCCTTCACTTGTTAACGGAAAAACAGCCATGAGCTTGAATCTGGTCCCCCCGGGGAAGAACATCCCCGACGAAATCAATGTCATCATCGAAGTGCCCGCCCACTCCGACCCGGTCAAGTACGAAGTGGACCACGGCAGCGGCGCCATCATGGTGGACCGCTTCCTGTCCGCCGCCATGTTCTACCCCTGCAACTACGGCTACATTCCCGGCACCCTGGCCGATGACGGCGATCCACTGGACGTACTGGTGCACACCCCCCACACCGTGGTCAGCGGCTGCGTGATTCCCTGTCGCCCGGTCGGCATCCTGAAAATGAGCGACGAGGCCGGCGAAGACGCCAAGCTGGTGGCGGTGCCCACCAAGAAACTGAGCCCCCTGTACAACAATGTGCACGAAGCGAAGGACCTGCCGGACCTGCTGATCCAGCAGATCACCCACTTTTTCGAACACTACAAGGATCTGGAGCCCGGCAAATGGGTGAAGGTCGACGGCTGGGGCTCCGCCGCCGATGCGCGCGAGGCCATCAAGGCCGCCGTGGAGGCCTACGCCAAGGCCGAAAGCCACTAAGGCGGGAGGCGAGGCACCGGTCCCCGCCCACTGCCACATAGCGCGCCAGCAGGCTTTCCAGTTCGGCCTCCACGTCCTCCCGTAACAGCAGTTTTTCGGGCAGATGTCGGTCCCAGCAGTCCCGCAGTTGCGCCGCCCCCACCCGGCCGGCGCAGTCCAGCGACAGCGGGGCGTAACTCCGGTGCCAGCGCTCCGGCGCCACGCCGCCGCGCTCGCGGTCATAGGGCCGGTAGAAGCCGTGGGAGGCGCCCGCCGCCATGCGCGTGTCAAGCCAGCCGTGCAGGGCGTGGAACGGGCCCCCGGGAGCGGCCTCGGCGGGGGTGAGCTGTAGCGCATAGTCACGGCTGACAGCGGCGGCGTCGAACACGTCCAGGTCAGTGCCCCAGTGGTGGCGGGAGGTCCCCGGC
>JBKDZQ010000565.1:0-3375 GCA_047971325.1 Parahaliea sp. | reverse complement strand
CGATCACTGACTTCGGCATCTTCATCGGCCTTGAGGGCAGCATCGACGGACTGGTGCACCTGTCCGATATCAGCTGGAACGAAGCCGGTGAGGAAGCCGTGCGCAACTACAAGAAGGGCGACGAGATCGAGACGGTTATCCTCTCCATTGACCCCGAGCGCGAGCGCATTTCCCTGGGCATCAAACAGCTCGAGGGCGATGCCTTCTCCGACTACGTCGCAGAACACGACCGCGGAGCGGTGGTGAGCGGTCAGGTGGTTGAAGTGGAGGCCAAGGCGGTGGTTATCAAGCTGGCCAGCGACGTCGAGGGTGTGCTGAAAGCCTCCGACATCAGCCGCGACCGGGTCGAGGACGCCCGCAATTCCTACAAGGTGGGTGATACCGTGGAAGCGAAAATCATTTCCGTGGACCGCAAGAACCGCGCGGTCGGTCTGTCCGTGAAGGCCAAGGACTACGATGACGAGCAGGAAGCGGTGAAGTCCCTGAGAGACCAGGACGGGGCGGCCTCTCCGGGCACTATCGGCGACCTGATCAAGGCGCAGATGAACGAGAAGTCCTGATCCCCCGGTGGAACAGTGATCAAAAAGGGCCCATGCGGGCCCTTTTTTCGTTATAAAATAGTAACTTGCGCAATTGATAATGAACGTTAAAATAGTGGTCGAGCGGGTGGTGGGTGATAGGGGAATCCGCAACAGGGGAGGCGGGATGACCAAGAGCGAACTGATCGAAAGCATTGCGGCAAAACAGGCACAGTTGTCCTCGAAGGATGTGGAGCTGGCGGTGAAAACCATTCTGGAGCATATGTCCCAGGCCTTGTCCGGCCGCGAGCGGATTGAAATCAGGGGCTTTGGCAGTTTTTCCCTCCATTACCGCGAGCCGCGACGGGGCCGCAATCCCAAGACCGGTGATACCGTGGACCTGACCGGCAAGTATGTGCCCCATTTCAAGCCGGGCAAGGAACTCAGGGAGCGGGTTAATCTCGGCTTGCAGTCCGGACTCTGAGTTGCCGTGGCTGGTAGAGGCGGTATGATCAGCGACGGTCATAGCGCCTTTAACCTGTTCCGGATGCTTCGTCATGAAATTTATCGGCAACCTGCTCGCCCTGCTCGTGGTTCTGGCCGCACTCGCCTTCGGAGTGCTGTTTTCACTGCAGAATCGGCAGCCGGTGGCCCTCGACCTGCTGGTGCATAGCTTTCAACCTCACAGTCTGGCGCTCTGGGTGCTGTCGGCCTTCGCCCTTGGCGGCCTCGCCGGGGTACTGGCTTCCAGCCTGGCAATGGTGAAAATGCGCGCCGGCCGGGCCGCCACCCGGCGGCAGCTACAGCGCGCCAACACCGACCTCGACCGCCTGCGCACAGCGGGGCTGACCGGCAGTGAATGACCTTCTGCTTATGGTGGTACTGGTGGCCGCCATCGCCATTGGCTGGCTGCTCGGGCGGCGCGGCGCCAGCCTGCGCAACGTGGGTCCGGTGCCAAGCCTGCCCAGTCAGTACTATCGCGGCCTGAATTATTTGCTGGATGGCCGCCCCGACGGTGCGGTGGATGCCTTTATCAATGCGCTGGAAGTCAACAGCGAGACCCTGGAAACCCATATCGCCCTGGGCAACCTGCTGCGCAAGCGGGGGGAAGTGGGGCGCGCCATCCGCATCCACCAGAACCTGCTGGCGCGGCCGAGCCTGCCACGCCAGCAGGTACACCAGGCCCACCTGGAGCTGGCGCGCGACTACATCAGCGCCGGCCTGCTGGACCGGGCCGAGCGCCTGCTGCTGGATCTGGTCAGCGAGTCTCCCGAACAATGTCGCGCCAGCCAGCGGCACCTGCTGGAAATCTACCAGAGTCAGCGCGAATGGTCCCAGGCCATCGAAGTGGCACAGGCGCTGCTGCCGCGCAAATCGCTGCTGAACGGTGTGGCGACGGCCGCCGGTGATCAGAGTGGCCCGATGGGGCAGGCGGTGAATCTGGTGCTGGCCCACTATTACTGCGAACAGGCCGCCGTTGCCCGGGAGGCCGGAAATCTGGCGGAGGCCGGCCGGCTGCTGCAACAGGCCCTGGCCGAGGACCGGCACTGCGTGCGAGCCTCCATCATGCAAGGGGAGGTGGAACACGCCGCCGGCAACCTGCAGCAGGCGGTGAAGGCGCTGCGCCGGGTGCGCCAGCAGGGACCGGATTTCATTCCCGAAACCATCGCCATCCTGCGCCAGTGCTACGAGAGCCTGGGCGAACGCCCGGTACTGCACGCTTACCTGCGGGACTGCCTGGCGGCCAATCCCTCGGCGCCACTGGTGCTGGCGGTGGTGGAGGAGCTGCGCGTGCTGGAGGGGCGTGAGGCAGCCACCGAATTTCTGTCCCGGCAGCTGTCCGAGCACCCATCATTGCGCGGTCTGGCCCGCCTGATCAGCCTGCAGATGGACGGCGACCACAGCCACGGTGGTCAGGTTCAAAACAATCTGGGCCTGCTGCAGGTGCTGGTGGATCGCCTGGTTGCCGAGCGACCGGCCTATCGCTGTGAACACTGCGGGTTTTCCGGTCGCGAACTGCACTGGTACTGCCTGGGCTGCAAGCACTGGGGTACCATCCGGGCCATTCGCAGCGCCCGACTCGATTGAGTCGCCGCAACGTCCAGCCCTAACCAAGAGGAAGATTATGGATTCGCCAATACTGGTCGCGCTGGACTATGCCGAGGAGGCGCCCGCGCTGGCCCTGACCGGGCGTCTGGCGCCGGAACTGTGCCGGCTCAAGGTGGGCAAGGAGCTGTTCACCCGGGCTGGTCCGCCACTGGTGGCGCGGCTGCAGAGCATGGGTTTTGAACTGTTCCTCGACCTCAAGTTTCACGATATTCCCAACACCGTCGCCGGTGCGGTGCGGGCGGCGGCGGACCTCGGGGTATGGATGGTCAATGTCCACGCCGGCGGGGGCCGGCGCATGATGGAAGCGGCCGCCGAGGCGCTGGCTGGTGTCTCGCAACCACCGCTGTTGATTGCAGTGACGGTGCTGACCAGCATGAACGAGGCCGACCTGGCGGAGCTGGGCTACAGCGAGTCCGCCGGTGAGCGGGTGCAGCGCCTGGCGGCGCTGGCCCAGGACAGTGGCATGGACGGGGTAGTGTGTTCCGCCCAGGAAGCGCCACAGCTGCGCGCATCCCGGGGGCCGGCGTTCCGCCTGGTGACGCCCGGCATCCGTTTGGCCGGTGACGATGCCGGCGATCAGCGCCGGGTGGTGACGCCGGCCCAGGCCCTGGCCCGGGGCGCCGATTATCTGGTGATCGGGCGCTCCATCACCGGCGCGGAGGATCCGCTCGCGGCTTTGGCGCGCGTGCGCGAGGAGCTCGCGTAATATCAAATGCGCCCATTTTGCTGCTTCGGCCGATGGTGGCTG
>JBKDZQ010000564.1:0-2148 GCA_047971325.1 Parahaliea sp. | reverse complement strand
GAGAGCCCGAGCCCGTAGCTCAGATCCATGGGGCCGACGAAGAGCGCATCGAGCCCCGGTACCGCCGCGATGGCCTCCACATTGCCCAGACCTTCCTTGGTTTCAATCATGGCAATGCAGGCGATCTGCTGGTTGGCAGTGGCCAGGTACTCAAACCCTTCGATCATGGCGTCACGCATTGGTCCGCAGGAGCGGTGACCGTCCGGCGGAAAGCGGCACGCGGCCACGGCTCGCAGGGCCTCCTCGGCGGTGTTGACCATGGGGACAATAACACCCTGGGCACCGGCGTCGAGCACCTTGCCAATCTGCTCGGGCTGGTTAGCGGCGACCCGGACCAGGGGCGTCACCGGGAGACCGGTTATCGCTGGCAACAGCCGCAGCAGGTCGCTGTAATCCATCAATCCGTGCTGGAGGTCGAAACAGAGCCAGTCGATCTCCATGCGGGCCAGAGTCTCGGCCAGATGAATATCGGGAAGGCTGGACCAGGCGCCCAAAGAAGTTTGCCCGGACCGCCAGTTCTGCAGTGCCTGATTAATCATATCGTATTCCTCACGGGAAAAAGGGGAGTGTTAATCGAAGGACAGCAGTACGTCACCAAAACCGCTGTCAAAACGCGCAATAATCTCATCGCCGGCATCCACCGACAGTGCGCGCAGGAATGAACCGGAAAGGATCACATCGCCAGGCTCGAAGCACACACCGAACTCCGAAAGTTTGTTGGCGAGCCAAGCCACCGCGGTGAGCGGGTTGCCCAGCACGGCATCGGAGATGCCTCTTTCACGGACTTCCCCGTTGATCAGCAAGTCACCGCGGACCGCCCGCACATCAATGCTATCGAGCTTGATCGGGTTGCCGCCCAGCACCACGCCGCCCACGGCCGCAAGGTCGGCTATGCTATCGCGGACAGTTATGCCTGGCGCGCGGGCAACGCGAGAATCGACGATCTCGATGGCAGGGAGCACGAAGTCGGTGGCGCGAATCACATCGGCCACGTTGACACCTGGCCCTTCCAACGGCTCCTTCATCACAAAGGCCAGCTCGATCTCGACCATGGGTTCCAGCCAGTCAGAGCGTGGCGTATGGCTGGCCTCGGGCAAAAACATGTGGTCCAGCATGGCGCTGTAGTCCGGCTCATAGGTGCCGGCCAACTCCTGCATGGCTCTGGAAGTCAGGCCGACTTTATAGCCCTTTACCCGGCGCCCGTCCGCCACAAAACGGGCGACCACCGCCTCCTGAATGCGGTAGGCGTCTTCCATCTCGAGCTCCGGATACTCGACGCTCAGAAGCGGAATTTGCCGACGCTGCTCAAAGCACTGGTAAATAGCTGCTGCAATCGCAACACGCTGCTGGACGCTGAGCATGGCGAACATGCCTCTTTATAACTTTTAGAATTATGGGATAGTAGACTGCGCCAACGCACAATACTGTCGTACTTTTGACACTCGCTGGTGCTCAGGCATGGTGTGCTGACCGGGCTTGGCAGCTTCGCATCCATAACAAGTATAATGGCCCCCCGATGACATGAGGGGTTAATTTCGAGGAAGCGGCGCTTCGTTCGGCTCCATCGGCGATGGCCTGGATGACGGCAGGATATCCATTGGCGACTTCAATCCTGCCCTAATGGCAATGGCGCTGTTGCCTATCTGCGAGATGGCACCATGGATTTTCAGGGCAGGAAGATTTTCCCCGGATTGAGCGTGCCGGCCGGATCAAGGGCGGCTTTGAGGGTCTGCATCAATTGGATTTCCTGCTCCGAACGCGACACTTTTAGCCAGGCCCTTTTTTCCAGCCCGATACCGAGCTCGGCCGACACCGAACCTTTAAAGGCGGACAGCGGACCGTACACCAGCTCCTCCACGCGCGGCCGCAAGTCATTGGCTCGCCCTGGCGATACCTGTATATCGACGTGGAGATTGCCATCCCCCAGGTGACCAAAAACCCACAATTTGTGCTCGCCCACCACACCTGGCAAGGCCTCGCGAAGGTTGGCGATGTAGGCTTCTATTTCGACAATCGGCAGGGAAATGTCGAAAACCAGGGGAATTCCACCCTGCAAAGTCTGCTCCACGTCATCTCTGAGCCCCCAGAATCGCTCGCAGTCGGCCTCGGACTGGGAGACGGCGGCATCGACCAGCAATCCCGCCTCCC
>JBKDZQ010000563.1:0-3586 GCA_047971325.1 Parahaliea sp. | reverse complement strand
TGGAGGTATTCACTGCGTGTCGCGAATACGGCCTCCAACCGCTGCGCCGTGCTACGAAGCACCATACCTGGCAACAACTTTCAGAGACTGGATACCCCGTGACCGAACTCAAAAACGACCGTTTCCTCCGCGCCCTGCAACGCCAGAGCGTCGATCGCACCCCCATCTGGATGATGCGCCAGGCCGGCCGCTACCTGCCCGAATACCGCGCCACCCGCGCCCAGGCCGGCTCCTTCCTCGACCTGTGCAAAAACGCCGAACTCGCCTGCGAAGTCACCCTGCAGCCCCTGCGCCGCTACCCCATGGACGCCGCCATCCTGTTCTCCGACATCCTCACCGTGCCCGACGCCCTCGGCCTCGGACTGTACTTCGAGGAAGGCGAAGGCCCGCGCTTTCGCAAAACCGTGCGCAGCGAGGACGACCTGGCCCGGCTCAACAGCTTCAAGGCCGCCGACGACCTTGGCTATGTCATGGACGCGGTGCGCACCATCCGCCGGGAGCTCAACGGCAGTGTGCCGTTGATCGGTTTTTCCGGCAGCCCCTGGACGCTGGCCACCTACATGGTGGAGGGCGGCTCCTCGAAGGACTTCCGCCACGTCAAGACCATGGCCTATAACCAGCCGAAGCTGATGCACGCGCTGCTGGAATTGCTGGCAGATGCGGCGGCTGACTATCTGGGTGAGCAGGTCGCCGCCGGTGCCCAGGCCTTGCAGATATTCGATACCTGGGGCGGCAGTTTGAGTGCGGCGGCCTACAAGGAGTTTTCCCTCAAGTACATGCAGCGGATGATTGCGCGCCTGCCTTCGGAGTCAGAGGGACGGGCGGTGCCGGTGATTGTGTTCACCAAGGGTGGCGGGCAGTGGTTGCACGCGATTGCCGATTGTGGCGCCCGGTGTGTGGGCATTGACTGGACCACGGATATCGGCAGTGCCAGGGCCCAGGTCGGGGAGCGGGTGGCCTTGCAGGGCAATATGGACCCGGCCATGCTGCATGCCTCGCCGGCGCGGATTCGCGAGGAGGTGGCCTCGATCCTGGCCGGTTACGGTCATGGCCCGGGCCATGTGTTCAACCTTGGTCACGGCATTACCCCGGAGGTGGACCCGGACAACGTTACCGCCTTTGTCGAGGCGGTGCAGGAATTGTCACCGCAGTATCACCGCGGCTGACGCTGCGCTCAGCCCGCCTTTTTCCAGTATCTACCCAGAGCCGGAGGTGACGCAGTGGACAGTGTCCAGCTCATCAAGATGTTTGGCGCCTTCTTCGCCATTATGAACCCCTTTATCAATCTGCCGATTTTCCTGGCCCTGACCGATGGTTTCAGCGTGTCCGAGCAGCGCGCGCTGGCGCTGAGAATCACCGTCTATTCGGTGATCATGTGCGTTGTCATTCTGGTAGCGGGACAGGGCATCATCGGCTTTTTCGGCATCACCATAGATCAGTTCCGGGTCGCCGGTGGTGCGGTGCTCGCCAGCATCGCCTGGTCGATGCTCAATGGCCAGGCCGATTCATCCCACCACGGCAGCGGTCAGGAACAGAACCAGATGAAAAAACTGTCCAACCTGGCCTTTTACCCGATCACTTTCCCCATGATCGTTGGCCCGGGCACGATCTCCACGCTGATCATCTACGCCGGGCATGCCAGGAGTCTGCGGGATCTGGCGGAGTTGGGTGCGGTGGTGGGCGTGATTTTGCTGATTCTGTTTGTGGTGCTGTCCTTCGCCGGCCAGATTGGCAAGGTACTGAGCCAGACCATGCGCGTGATCACCACCCGGATCATGGGCATGATTCTGTTGGCCATCGCGGTGCAGATGATTATCAACGGCCTCAGTGTGCTGCTGCCGGGGCTGACTCACTGAGGCCCAACGCTAGTCCGGCTGGCGCAAGGCCGCGACCATCGCCGCGGCGCTCCGGTCCAGCAGGACCTGATGCGCTGCCACCAGGCCATCGTAGCCATCGCGCTCCTGCTGCACACTGAACTCCAGGTGGCCCTCCACCGGTTCACCACCTTCTCGCGCGATCCGGTAGTTGCCGCGCAGATAAACCACCCCGTCCAGGTTGCCCAGCAGTTCATCCAGCTCCAGCGTTATGTGGATGGCTCCCGTGCCCGCCAGATCAGCCAGGTGCCGGGCCAGTTGCTGGCGCAGGTAGCGCTGGATATTCCGTTCCAGGGGTTCGCCCCAGCGATGATGCCGCGCCGGCTTGATTTCATTGGACGAGATCATCAGCACCATTTCATCGCGCTGCAGGTAGGCTGGCAGTATCACCTGATCGATGCTGATATCGGCCAGTGCCTGTGGTCCCTCGGCCGGTGGTGGTGAACGCAGCAGGTAGGTGTGCTGTACTGGCAGCGTGGGCGAGGTGGAGCATCCCCCGGCCAGCAGTACAGCTGCCAGCAGCATCCATTTCAAGGGTGTTCGCATGGGCGTGTTCTCGGTCATTGGCCACTTCTCGGTTGGGGGTCGGGTTCGCGGTCCACGGGGAAAACCAGCGCGTTGGGGCGATCTTCCAGTAGCCGCACCAGATTGTTGATATCCCGCAGGGTGGTCTCCAGCTCAGCCAGGGTGCTGTCGATGTTGCGCTGGAAGCCGGAGCCGGTGGCGTAGCTCTCCAGCGTGCGTTCGAAGGTGGCCAGCGTTTCATCCAGGCGTGCCGGCAGGCCGGCCATGGCTTCATCCCCGGCAATGCGCTCGATGGCGGCGAGGGTATTGCTGGCATTTTCCAGCGTCTGATTCAAATCCCCGATCGTTTGCTCAAGTGGCAGGCCGTTGAGCTTGGCAAGCAGTTCCGATACCTGCTGGCTGAGACGCGTAATACCGGTGGAATAGGTCGGCAGAGTGTCCAGTCCCTTGTGAGAACCCATTTCCGCGACGTCTGCCTCGGGATAGTTGTCCAGCGACACATAGAGCCCCCCCGTTACCAGATTGCCGGTTTGCAGGGTGGCGCGCAGACCGGATTCAGCGACACCCCGCCGCATCATGGCGTCGAGTTTCTGCAGTGAATCCTCGCTGTCGTGCATGCCAAAACGCCCCGGCTCGATCCGGGCGACCACGGAAACCGCCACCGCCTGACCGTTGTTGCTGCCGATTTCCGAACTGAGGATGTCGGTAACCGTACCCACGCGGATACCCCGGTATTCAACCGGGGCGCCCACGCTGAGCCCGCGCAGCGACTGCTCGAACCGCAGCACATAACTGCGACCGAACACAAAAGGGTTGGTGTGGGCCAGCTGCTGGTTCTCGAACAGGCGTAAGCGGGTGCCGGAGGTCACCGGCTCACCGGCGTTCAGCGCCTCGGGTACGGCAAAGGCAATGCCCCCGGCCAGCAGCGCGGCCAGCGAGGCAGTGGAGGCATCGATGCCATCGGCGTCGGCAGTTACACGCAGCCCGCTGGCGTTCCAGAACCGGGCGCCTTCGGTTACCAGCTTGTCGTAGGGCGCGTCGACAAAGGCCGACACACTGACTTCGCTGCGCTCCTTGTCGAGCCTGACGGACTCGACCTGTCCCACCTGCATGCCCTGGTAGAGCCCTGGCGCGCCCGCGCCGAGGGAGCTGGCGGAAGCGCCGTCGAGCAGGATGCGCACACCAGC
>JBKDZQ010000562.1:0-2152 GCA_047971325.1 Parahaliea sp. | reverse complement strand
GAAATTACATACATACACCTTTGGACTCTTCTGTAGAAGCTGGCGATGTAGTGAAAGTGGGTGACCAGATCGGTCAAATGAACTGCACAGGAAATTGTGGAGCTGCGAGCGGGCCTAATCGCGGAAGAGTTAACAGTACGCATGTGCATATTCAGGCAGCAAAGTTAGGTACAGGGGGGGGCTAAGACCTTGGTTGACCCGACGTCCCCCCGGTTTTGAGTAGCAGATCGATTTGGAGTCCAATCCCTCAACCCCAGGAGATTGGACGTGAAGAAGCGTTTCAGCGAAGAACAGATCATCGGCTTCCTGCGTGAGGCTGAGGCGGGGATGCCGGTCAAGGAGTTGTGCCGCCGGCACGGTTTCAGTGAGGCGTCGTACTACCTGTGGCGCAGCAAGTTCGGTGGCATGAGCGTGCCCGACGCCAAGCGGCTCAAGGCGCTGGAGGCGGAGAACAGGCGGCTGAAGAAGCTGCTGGCCGAGCAGGTGTTCGAGAACGGCCTGATCAAGGATGCCCTGCAAAAAAAGTGGTAAGCGCACCGGCGCGCAGGGCGCTGGTGCGGGATAGGATCGGCCGGGACCTGAGCGAGCGGCGGGCGCTGGCAGTGGTCCGCATGAGCGCCAGCGCCTACCGCTACGCGCCGCGCCCGGACCGCAATGTCGACCTGCGGGCGCGGATCCTGGTGCTGGCCCAGCGCTACAAGCGTTACGGCGTCGGGATGATCCACCTCAAGCTCAGGCAGGACGGGATGCTCGTGAACTACAAGCGCGTGGAGCGGCTGTACCAGGAAGCAAAGTTGCAGGTGCGACGGCGCAAGCGGAAGAAGGTACCGGTGGGCGAGCGTCAGCCGCTGATCCGGCCAACCGCTGCCAATCAGGTCTGGTCGATGGACTTCGTGTTCGACCGCACTGCCGAAGGCCGGGCGCTGAAGTGCCTGACGATCGTCGATGACGCCACCCACGAGGCGGTGGCCATCGAGGTCGAACGGGCCCTCTCGGGACACGGGGTGGCGCGCATCCTGGATCGCCTGGCGATCCAGCGTGGCCTGCCGCAGGTCATCCGGACCGACAACGGCAAGGAGTTTTGCGGCAGGGCCATGCTCGAGTGGGCGCATGCCCGAGGCGTTGCCCTGCGCCTGATCGAACCGGGCAAGCCGAACCAGAATGCCTATGTCGAGTCCTTCAACGGCCGGCTCCGCGACGAGTGCCTCAACGAGCACTGGTTTACCAGCCTGCTGCACGCCCGAACGGTCATCGAGAGTTGGCACCGCGAGTACAACGACGAACGGCCCAAGAAGGCGCTCGGCGGCCTGACCCCGACTGCCTACGCGAAGCAGCTGGCATCGGCTACGATCAGCCCAGGACTCTAAACCGCCCCGCTACTGAAGGTGGGGGGACGTCGGTATCCCGACAATCTGCGGGCAGGGCCTTGGTCACAGTTCAGCCAGCTGGCGCAATTACCGGTTTCCGGATACTAGCCAGTCGCGGTGTGAAACCACCCAGAGCACACGACCGATTCTGTCTTTTATTGGCACTAATTTCCTTGTTTTGTCATCACCTCCACGTGATCGCCGCTTACGCGACCGCTGTAGAGGGTGGAGTGCAGCAGGTGTGCTTTCCGGAGACCTATTCATAAATTGAATGGAACTGTTGGCATGTAATCTGCTTGTTAAATACCGCGCACTGATTAATGTGACTTTGGTGTCAGTAGTTGCGTGACGCCCGTCATGTAATTGGGGTTGGCTTGAGGGGTCTGCTGGTACCTATGGGCCTGAAATAAATTTGGCTTTGTAGGTCGATGCATTAACATTATGATTTCGTTAACAAGTCGCGTATTGCTGGTTCGTGCCGCATACGCATCCGGGGAGTTGCAGGCGTGCTCTTGAATGGACATCGGAAAACTGGTTGGGTTCGCAGCACTCTGATCGGCGGCGTCCTGCTTGCGATGATGGTGTTGGCATCTCCGGTCATGGCGCAGGCGACCGTGAGCAATACCGCGACCATCTCCCCCCCCGCCGGCGTCACTGACCCCGACGCTGGCACCGGCTGTTCCAGCGATCCGCTGCTCTGTACCGGCAACAACAAGGCGACCGATGAGGACACCGTCCACTACACGTTGACCGTGGTGAAGGCGCTGTCGCACGCAGCCGATCCC
>JBKDZQ010000561.1:0-2859 GCA_047971325.1 Parahaliea sp. | reverse complement strand
TACCGCAGGCCCCAGTCGTCGCAAGTAGTAGGCCGGCCGGGGCTGCGTGGCACCGGCGGGCCCGGCACCGGCAACCACCGCCTCTGGCAAGCTCAGCGAGGCATCGTCGCAGTGGCTGAGGGCATCGCAGCGGATATAGCCCGGACGGGACAGCAAGGGAAAATAGCCCGGCCCGGTACTGAGAGCGGTGACCACACCCTGGGCCTGCTGGCGCGCAAACTCACGCGCCTCGGTATTGGTCGACAAGCGCAATTCCAGCAGGCTGCTGCGGCCCAGGGCCGCCGCCAGCAGCATCAGCAAGGTCAGGAACACCAGCGCCAGCGGCAACACCACGCCACCACTGCGCGCCCGGCCCGGCCGGCCGCTCCCCTGTGTGGTCAACATCGCCATCAGCCGCCTCCATCGATGAACAGCGCGTTGTTGCGCAACAGTACCGTGGCGTGAAAGGTCTGGCGCAGATAACCATCGGCGACCTCGCCCGGCACCCGGTTGAGACTGCGCAGGCGCAGGGTCAGGCGGGCCAGGGTGGCGCTGTCGAGCGCAGCTGCGTCCGGCACCCCGGTGAAGCGCTCGGCGACCCCGTCGCCGTCGGCATCGATGCCAAAGGCGATCTGCAAGTCCTCCACGCCCTCGACCAGGCACTCCACCGGCCCCATGCTGTTGGCCGACAGGCGCTCCACGCAGAGGGTCGGAAGCCCGTCCCCGGGACTCGAAAAGGGCCGGATGAAATAGATGGCGGCATGGCTTTCCCAGTAGCTGGCCACCGCGCTGGCGGCCCGGTCGACGGCGGGGAAATTGCCGCCCTCGGGGACATAGCGCCAGGCCGGCGACAGTCCTTCCCCAGGCAGCCGCAGGTACCACTGGCTCTGCTTCGCGGCCACCACTGCATCGGCAAAACGGCCGGCTTCCAGGGTCGGCTCCGCGGCGCTGCGCTTGACCGCCAGCACATCGCTGCCGGCCAGCACGCCCCCCGGTCCGGGCAGGCAGCTCAGCGCCGCTCCCCGCACGGTGGTACGCCCGGCGGCACCGACATCGGCGATCACGCCCAGGGCCGGCAGGGGCGCCAGTGACCAGTCGGTGGCCACTCCGCAGTCCGGCGCCGCAGGTGGTGGCGACACCCCCTCGCCACCGATCCAGCGGGCCTGGAAACCAGCCATCAGCAATTCCCGCTGCAGCAATTCAAGTGCGTAGCGCCCATGCTGCTGCAGGCGGGCGGTCTCCATCTGCCGGTGCGACTGGCGCCGCCCCTCCAGAAAGGCCGACACCATTGCGCTCATCAGCACCAACCCCAGCAGCATGGCGATCAGCACTTCCACCAGCGACAGGCCGCGGGCGGCCCCGAGCCCGGCTACCCTTGTATTTTGATATTTCATCTCATCAATCCCTCGCCTTGGCCACCATGGCGATTCACCAAGTGTTAGAACCGGTGCCGGAGCGGGCCTGTCGGGACACGCCCACTCCGACGCCTGCACCGCACCTGGAACCACACTGCGTGGTACCTACCGGCTCCCGTCGCCCTGCTCAACCGCTCTCCAGATAACTCTGCAGCCACACGCTGCGCCGCAACCGGTCGCCATCACCGTAGAGCCCCTGGCCTATACCGCAGTTATCACCGCCTCCGACCCCCGCCGGCAGGGGGTCGCCGGCACTGCCCCGCCAGGCCAGCTCCACCCGCACCTGGGGCCCGCTGGCCGCAACGCACAGACGTGGCCGCGTCAGGGCGATGCTCTCCGGTGCAGCGCCGGCACCCGCCATCACCCGCTGCCAGCGGGCAGCATCGAAATCCACCCGTTCAGCCGGGCTGCAGTACGTCGCTTCGCAGTCCGGGCCGAGCGCCTCCCCATCCTGACCCAGGGTGCCAAGACCTGCGTAGGCAGCCAACTGGTCGGGATTGCCGTGAATACGTTCCAGCACATCACGGGCCAGGATGGTGGCCACAGTGCGCTGGCTGGACTCGAACAACTGCTGTTGCGCCAACAGTTGCAGGCGCAATAGGCCCAGCATGCCCACCATCACCAGCAGCAGGGCGATCATCACCTCCAGCAGGCCAAATCCGGCCTGGCGCCCGGTACCGGTCACCAGGGTGGACCGCCCCGGCCAGGCGCTCCGGGCAATCCAGCGATCAGCCACCACAGTTGCCCCAGTCCCGGGCCAGTCGGGCGCGTCCCACACGGTTGATCACCAGGCTCCAGTGGCGGCTCTGGCGCGCCGGAGGGCAGACGGTAAAGGTGGCGTTGCGCCGGGTGGCGCCGTCGCTGGAATAGATCAGCTCGCGGGTGGCGGGCACACCGCTGCGGGTCTGGATCGAATAACCGGACGGCGGTGGCGGATAGACCCGCAGCAGGTTGCCCGGCTCCGGCGCGGTGGTATCACCGCTGAGCACCAGCCAGCCGCTGTCATAGGTACCCTCACAGCGCAACGCGCCGCCCGAGGCGTAGGACGAGGGGCACAGCGACACCGCCGCATTCCGGGTCGCCGCCTCGTTACGTGCCAACTGGACTGCACCGTGCAGGCGATTCGCTTCCAGCCTGCCGCGCAGGGTATGCGTGAGCTGTTGCAGGGAGGGCACGCCCAGGGACAACACAACGGCGCCCATGGCCAGCACCACCAGCAATTCCAGCAGCGTTATCCCTTTGTCATCACGGGGCCGTCGGGAGCGATGTATTGCGTCCATGGAGCACCTCCTTCAGCCGCAGTGTAGGCGGCGCCAGGAGGGATTCCAGCGAACGGAGCAATATGATGGAAGACGGACACTGGTGATGGGTCGAAGAGAGTAATCACCAAGGAGTAACGCTGACGATCCGGCCCCAGACGCTGATCCGGGTTGTCGAGACCGCATGCCGCATCCATGCGGCATAC
>JBKDZQ010000560.1:0-10820 GCA_047971325.1 Parahaliea sp. | reverse complement strand
ACAGCATGATCGCCACCCATCACTTCCCGCAGGCACGCAGCCTGCTGACCTTTGCGCAACAGCGCCTTGCCTTCCAGAACAACACCTATATGGCCGGCCTGGCCGATACCATGGAAAGCATCATCGATCTGTATCAGGGACATTTGGGCGCCGCCCTGGCCCGCCTCCGTACCACGGCGGCCACTCCCAGCAATGACATGTCCCACAGCTCCAGTGAATCACTGGGCAACAGGCTTTCTAACACCACGCTGCTGGCGGTGGCGCTCTATGAAACCGATCAGCTTGAGGAAGCGGAGAAAAGACTGCTCAGTGTCCTTTCCTACAACGATATCAGTTCGACCGACGGATTGATCAGTCGCCATATCTTGCTGTCTCGCATAGCCTATCACCGCGGTGACCGTCATCAGTGCATGCGCTATCTCGCGGAACTGGAGCGATATGGACAAGGCGCGTCTTCCAGGGTGATTTCCAGCGCCCGGCTGGAACGTGCCCGGATCGCCACCATTGAAGACAACCTGGATACAGCGGAAGAGGCCCTTAACGCAGCGGAACAAATGAACGACTGGCTGCGCCCTGGCGTGACATTCTATGCCAACGACATCGATTCACTGCCCATTACCCGCTGGCGCCTGGAGGTTGCCAAGGGCAGCTACGAGCCAAGCGCAACGGAACTGGCACAGGCCATCGCCGAAGCACGCCATACCCATCATCACCGCCGACGGCTGAAACTCCACCTGCTGCACGCCCTGGCACTGGACGGCAAGGGACAGCGGGATAGGGCATTCGAGGAACTCGCGCAGGCCCTGCACACCGGCAGCCACGAGGGTTTCCTGCGTTCTTTCCTCGATGAGGGAAGCCCGATCATCGACCTGATCAAACGCTGGTCACAGGCCCACCAGGGCCAGCATCCTCCACCGGGTATCGAGCCAAATTTCGTGAGCGAATTACTAAAGCATGCCGGCGAGGAGGAACACAAGGAAACCAGGGAAACTGCGATTGCGGGAGCATCGCCCGACCAGACGCTGGAGGCACTCACCACTCGCGAAGCCGAAGTGCTGCGCCTGCTGGCAGAGGGCCACCGCAACCGTGTCATCGCAGACAAGCTCTTTCTCTCGGAGTTCACGGTAAAGTCCCACCTACGCAATATCAATGCCAAGCTCGGCGCCAAATCACGCACGGAAGCGGTGGCCATTGCCCGCGCCCAGCAGCTGATCGACTAGTACTCCTTCAACTTGATATTGCCCTGTTCGGTCCCTGTTTCAGGCGTCGCCAGGGGAACGGGCAATCAGGCCCCGATCGATGTACTGCCCGATCTGGCCACTGCCGATGCCCAGCAGATCGGCCAGCACCGCCTCGGTATGCTGGCCGAGCACCGGCGCCGGCCGCGCCGGCAAGCGGCCCACGGAGGAATTCAGGGCCGATGCCGGTGTCAGCGTTTGCCCAATGCCCGGCTGTGTGACATGGCTGAACATGGGATTGTCCGGCGAGCATTCCCTGTCCTCCCTCACCAGCTCGGGTACGCTCTGATAGAGACCCCAGCATACGCCACATGAGCGAAACCGCTCCGCCAGCCCGCCATAATCAATACGGGAGATCTTGTCGCGCACGATGTCCGCAATGGCCTCCCGGGCCCTGAAACGCTCCCCTTCCAGACTCAGATCCACCTGCCGGCGCTGCGCCAGGTCCGCCACCTGGGATTCCATGGCCAGCGCTCTGCACAGGGCGCGCCACTGCTTGTGGGTCAGGGCCACGACCATTATCCGGCGCTTGTCACGGGTCAGAAAATCGCGCCCGAAAGCGCCAAAGAGATCGTTTTCGTACCGCCCCCGCTCGCCGCCGGCCTCCGCTTCCGCGATAAAGCCCAGATGCCCCATTACCGATAGCCCGACATCCTCCAGGGGCAAGCGGATATGCTGCCCGGCACTGTGAAGCCGGCGGTAACGTTCCGCCACCAGCAGGCCAACCGCGGCCATTTGCCCGGTGATGAGATCCCAGGCGGGCAGCACGTGATTGACCACCCCATCCCGCGTGGCCGGACCGGTCAGCAGGGGAAAGCCCAGCCTGGCGTTCAGTGTGTAATCCACCGCCGAGCCGCCGTGCCGGTCACCCATCACCGTCAATTGAATGAGGTCCTCCCGGCGCCGCTTCAGGCTTTCGTAGTCCAGCCAGCCGCGCGGCGGCATATTGGTCAGCAGTATGCCCGCATCGGGCCCGGGCGCGCCGATCAGCGCCTGTGCCAGTTCCCTCCCTTCGGGATGGAGAATATCGATCACAACCGACTTCTTGCCCTTGTTCAGCCCGGCCCAGAACAGGCTGGCATTACTCCCGGTGACCGGCCAGCGCCGGTAGTCGAGCCCCCCGCCAGGAGGGTCGATGCGGATCACTTCCGCGCCCAGCTGGGCCAGCGCCATGCCGCCGGAAGGTGCCGCCACGAACGCCGACACCTCGATGATTCTCATCCCCTGCAGTTGTCCTGTACCCACACTCATGCCCCGTGTTTCAAGCACCCCGGCTGGCCAGTTCGCTCTCCAGCAAGGCGCGCGCAATCACCTTCAGGGCCAGTGTTTCCTCGGCCCCTTCGAATATCGACAATACCCTGGCATCCACAAAATAGCGGCTGATCGGCATTTCCTCCGCATAGCCCATACCGCCGTGCAGTTGCTGTGATTCCCGGGTCACCAGTTCCGCGGCGCGGCAGGCGAACAGTTTGGCCAGGCTGGCTTCCAGGGCGCCACTGTCGCGATCGAGCAAAGGCGCCAGGGAATAAACGAGATAGCGGCTCGCCGCGTAGCGCGCGGCAATCTTCGCCAGCTTGGCGGCGGTCAGTGGGAAGTCCAGCAGGGGCTTGCCGAACACCCTCCGTTCCCTGGCGTAGCGCAAGCCCGCCAGCAACGCCGCGCGCATCACGCCGCTGGCGCGGGCGGCGGTCTGCATGCGCCCGCCCACCATGCCGGCCATGGTGTAGTAAAAACCCCTGCCAAGCCCCTGCTGCTCTCCAATGACATGGGAATCCGGTACAAACAGATTGTCAAAGGAAAGATCGAAGGAGTGCATCCCCCGATACCCGATGGTTGCTATGGCCCTGCCGCTCAGGCGCCCGCCACCCTCCTGCTCGTAGACAAAGTCGTGGCCCTCGAATACCGGTTTCTCTACCAGCAGCAGGCTCAATCCGCAATGCCCCCTGGAGCGGTCCGGGTCGGTGCGCGCCACCACCATCAACACCCCGGCCTTGCCGGCGAAGGTACACCAGGTTTTGGCACCGTTCAGCAGCCAACCTTTGTCGCAGCGGCTGGCGCGCAGGCTCAGGCTGTCGACATCCGAACCGTAGTCCGGCTCGGTAATGGCGATGCCGCACAGGGGATGGCCCGCTGCCAGCCGCGGCAGCCAAAGCGCCCTCTGCGCCTCCGTGCCACCAGTCATGAGCGCTCGCGACAGAATTTCCGGCCGGGTAATCAGACTGCCGGCCGCCGCCAGTGAAGCTTCCGCCAGCGCCTCGGTCACCACCACCATGGAGATGGTGTCATCGCCCTCCTCCGGCGCGCTGCCGCCATAGCGAGCGGGAATGGAAAGCCCGAAGACCCCCATGTCCTTCAGCGGTGCGAGGATGTCTTCCGGGACCGTGAGGTCGTTGCGGTGAATAGACTCCGCCAGCGGCGCGATCACCTCGTTGGCGAAGCGGGCAAAGGTACGGTGCACAATGGCACGATCGCCATCCAGCTCGACCCAGGCCAGGCGCGACGGGTCCCGGGACATCGATTGCGCGGTATCGTCGAGGAAGTCGCTGGCCAGGATCCGCTGGCGAAAGGCCCTAAGTTGCGGATCGCCAAACAGTTGCTCCACAGCGTGTCGCGTCTGCGGCAATTCCAGCGCCAGCACGTCCAGGCGATCCCGCAGCGCAACGACGGCCTCAGCCACGCAGATCAGTACCAGGCGCTGATTGAGCGGGTCACTCTCGCCAGCGGACATCGCCGCCAGCGCGGTTTCGGCGGCCAGCAATTCCGCCGTGGCCCAGGCCAGGTCATAACAGGGAACCTGCCGCCGGTCCAGCAGTGCGGCATCCAGCCGGCCATCGACCACGCAGGCAGTCGCCAGATTCCGGGTGGTATCCGTCAATAGGGCGCGCAAATTTGCCACGATACCCTGTGCCTGCAACAGGCTCTCGCCCAGCATTGCCCTGTCGCCTGCCCCCATTGCTGCTCCCTCCTCAACCAAGATCCTGCGCTCCCCTTGTCATCAGTTTCCCTTTCGGGCCCGGCCCGACAACAGCTTGCTCGCGCGGTCGCGGGCCAGGATCTCCTCGGCCCGCGCCACAATCGGAGCATCGACCATACGCCCCCGAAAGGAAAAGGTGCCCCGGCCCGCGGCGAGCTCCTCCTGGTATGCCTGCAGCAGGGCCTCGGCCTCGGCAACCCCGCCCTCGCCGGGGGTAAAAATCCGGTTCAATATTCCGACCTGCCCGGGGTGAATGCAGAATGCGCCGACGAAACCCATGTCACGGGCCAGCCCGACAGCTTTTTCCAGCAGCGCCTCGTCCCGGTATACCGCGATGGAAAGGGGGTAGCCAAGGGGCAGAATCCCGGCCCGGCGACAGGCAAAAAGCACCTGCTGGCTGGGCCAGTACAGGGTTTCCAGCGTCGGCTTCATACCGGCCGATGTGGAAAAATCCTCCGGCCCCAGACTCATGGCCAGCAGCCGGGAAGAGGCCGCGGCGATCTCGTCGAGGCGGGGCAGCGCGGACACGCTTTCAATCTGCGCAACCAGTGCGATGCCACCCGGTGCCAGCCCCGCATACTGCTCCAGCTCTCCAACCACCCTGTCGGCCTCGACAATGGTCTGTGCGGAGGCGACCTTGGGCAGCACCAGCGCACGCAGTCCCACGCCCACCGCGGCCGCAATATCATCGCGCAGACTCTCGCTGTTGACACGCACCAGAACGGCGACTCCCTCGCTGCTGAGCCGCCGTATCGCGTCGGCCACGACCGCCCTAGCAGCGGCTTTCTGGGCCGGGGCAATACTGTCTTCCAGGTCGAGAACGCAGGCATCCGCGCCACTGGCAGCCGCCCTGCCCACATATTTTTCGTTGTTGGCCGGCACGAACAACAGGGATCGCCACAGCGGTCGATTCATCGTCCACGTCATCCGATACGCTCCTGCCCATCGGCGGACGCCAGGCTGGCAGTGGCCGTCATGCCGGCAAAACCCTCATGCGTTGCCGTCCACAACCGCGCCTGTTCGCCCTCCAGCTTGCCGTTCACGGTAAAGGGAGTATCGACAAAGGTCGGGCGCTGCGCCCGGAAGGCAAGCTGCCTGATATTCCTCTCGGGAATTTGCAACGCTACACTTTCGGCCAGCAACACAACCAACAGGGGGCCGTGGACCAGAAGCGCCGGATAGTATTCTTCCTTCCTGGCATAATCACTGTCGTAGTGGATGCGGTGCGCGTTGTAGGTCAGTGCCGAAAAGCGAAACAGCAGCACCGGATCAGCCTGCACCGGTGCCGACCACTGCGCGTCCGTCGGCGCCACCTGCCCCGCCGGCAGCGCTACCTGTCCCGGGGGCATTGCGCAGCAGACGATGTGCTGCTCTTCATCCAGGCACAGGTGCTGTTCCTGGCGGATTTCATGACCGACGGTGATAAAGACCAGCGCGCCGCTGTTGCCATGCTTCAGCTCCACAGCCCGAATCATCGAGCGCCGACTCGCGGCGCCACCCAAATGCAATGGACGATGAACCGTTATCTTGCCGCCGGCCCACATCCGCCGCCGCCAGGGTACGGGAGGCATGAAACCGCCCCGTTCGGGATGCCCGTCCACACCGGTTTCCCGACTGCCGGGGATGTCCAGGAAATACAACCACTGCCAGCCGATGGGGAGCACATCCCCCGCCACCGGCAACCGGGGGCGGTTCAGCAGTGCCGCCAGCCCCTTGGCGGGAAACAGCGCAAGCTCATCCTCGACCACTCGCTCACGTCCGACCCATTCCCGCAGATATGCAATATCGATGTCGTCCATCGGTTCACCGCGATTGTATCCTTCGAAAACTCCCGTCCCGCCGGCAAACATCTCCCGGGCCTTCGAACCGGGGGATCAGGAAGACCCGATTTTCTCCACCAGCTTTGCCAGGGCGTCCCTGTGTTCCGGCGTCTGGTGGGCCAGGGACTGCATCGCCGCGGACAGTTCCAGCACCGTGTCGAGTCGGGACTGGGCGGCCTCGCGCAGCAGGCGCTTCGTCATTCTGACCGCATGCACCGGATTCTCCGCAATACTGTTCGCCATATCCAGCGCCGCCGCCATCAGTTCCCGGTCGGGCACGACTTTGGTGACCAGGCCACAGGCCAGTGCTTCGCTGGCGCTGACCCTGGCGCCGGTCAGCGCCATTTCACTGGCCTTGGCAAAGCCCACGACACGGGGCAACAGCCAGGCCCCGCCGTCTCCGGGAATCAAGCCGAGCTTGACGAAGCTTTCCGCGAACACGGCCGATTCCGCGGCGATACGAATATCGCACATGCAGGCGAGATCGCAGCCGGCACCAATGGCCGGACCATTTACCGCCGCGATAACCGGCACTTCGATCGCCTCGAAGGCCAGCGGCAAACGCTGAATACCCCGGCGATAGTTACTGCGGATGGCCAGCGGCGAGTCCTGCGCCATTTCGTGCAGGTTCTGCAGGTTACCGCCCGACGAGAAGGCACTGCCCGCCCCGGTGACAATCAGCGCCGCGAGCTGGCGGTCGCCGTCGGCCCGTACCAGGCTATCTAGGATGGCCTCGACCATATCCAGCTCGGAGATGGGATTGCGCGCTTACGGGCGATTGAGGGTGAGCACCGCGATAGCATCACTGCGCTTTTCATAGATAACCGGCTTGGACATATTGATAGGCTCCACTGTTGCTGCAAGATGATAAAGTCGTGCGCCAGCGCCCGGCAGAAGTGCCGGCGCGAGCGGGGTGGCCACCATACCGAGCCAGCAGCCCCCGCGCCCCAGGGTAGTTTGCCCCCGGGGGCCTAACGCAAGCCGACGCCTCGCGCAATGATGCCGCGCAGTATCTCCCTGGTACCACCCCGCAGACTGAAACTAGGTGCCTGCAACAGGGTAAACGCCAGCGTCGCCGCGTATTCGTCATCGGCATCAAGCGCCGGCTCGACATCAAACAGGCGGCGGGCAATTGCCGGAATTTCCTGCTCGAACACCGCACCGAGATCCTTCACTAGCGCGGCCTGCAAACCCGGCTCCTCACCGCTTTCCAGCATGCCGGCAACGACAAAGGACATTCGCCGCAATACCGCCAGATGAGCCGCAATGCGCCCCAACTCGCCAAAACCCTCCGCCGAGGGACAACGCCGAACGCGTTCGGCGAGCTGGTTGACCAGTACCAGGGACGACATATAGCGCTCGGCACCACTGCGCTCGTGCGCCAGCTCACTCATGGCCTGGCTCCAGCCATTGCCCCGCTGGCCAATCACCGCACTGTGCGGGATAAAAACGTCGTTGAACACCACCTCGTTGAAATGCCGCGCGCCGGTCATATCGGTGATCGGGTTGACACTGATCCCCGGCGCCGTCATATCAACCAGCAGCTGGCTGAGACCGAGCTTCCGGTCTTGCGGCGCATCGTCGGTACGACACAGCACGATCATGTAGTGCGCCCGGTTCGCCAAGGAGGTCCACAGCTTGGTCCCGGACAGCCGGTAGCCACCCGCCACCTCCCTGGCCCGGGTCTGTACCGAGGCGAGGTCAGAGCCGGCATTGGGCTCGCTGAGCCCAATGGAAATATAGCAACTGCCCCGCACAATCTGCGGCAGTATCGCCTGGCGCTGCTCTTCCGTACCAAACTTGAGCAGCAGCGGGCCAAACTGCCGGTCGGCGAACCAGTGGGCCATCACCGGCGCACCCGCCGCCAGCAGTTCCTCCACCACCACGAAGCGCTCCAGTGCGCTTCGCTCGGCGCCACCATAGCGTGCGGGCCAGGTCATGCCGATCCAGCCGCGCTCTCCCAGCTTGCGACTGAAGTCTTCGTCACAGCCGGACCAGGACAGGGCCCGCTTCCGCGGCGGCAGGTCGTGCAATGTCGCGGCGAGAAAGTCCCTGACCTCAGCGCGCAGGCCGGCAAAGGCATTCAGGTCACTGCCGGATCGAAAATCAGTGACGCCGATCATCGCGTCGGCCCTCCCGTCACCAGTGACCAGACGGCAGGCTCGGGCAAGCCCAGCGCTCGTTCGCCAATATGGCGAGCCCAGGTATGTTCACTGCCATATTCATCCCGCCACGCCATCAGGCGTTTGCTGTAATAATGCAGCACATGCTCTTCGGTAAAGCCCATCGCCCCCAGTACCTGGTGCGCAATGGCGGCGATCACCCCCGCCGCCTCACTGCTACGCGCCTTGGCAATGGCGATGTCCAGGCCACCGTCCGGACTCAGCACCGCCTGCGCCGCCATATCCGCCGCCACAGCGCACACCGCCGTCTGGGTGGCCATCACCGCCAGGTTCTGCTGCACCGCCTGGAAGCGGGCACTGGGGCGACCAAACTGCTGCCGCTGGCCGGCATAGGTCACCGCTATGTCGAGCACGCGCGCCGCGGCACCCGCGATGGCCAGCGTGCGCAGAGCGGCGCCGGCCAAGCAGCCGGTATCGGTCGTAACGCCCGGCGGAGCGGCCGCCACCCGGTCGGCGGGCAGCACAATATCCAACTCGACACGATCCCGGGACTCTCGCGCCAGATTCCACCCGCGATAGGACGTCCACTCACCCGCCTCCAGACGCGCAATAACGGTGCTCTCCCCCGCAGGTGCAATCAAAAGTAGGGTTTTGGCCAGGCTTGCCCAGGGAACCCGGTCCGCACAGCCGGCCAAGCGCCAGCTTCCTCCCGGCTGCTGGCTGGCACTGGCCTTGTGGCTTCCGCCGGCCACGACAATCGACGTGGGCAGCGCGGACGGAGCCAGCCCGGCATCGGCCAGCAGGCGCGACGCCAGCATGGTTTCGCCCAATGGCATGGCGACGCCGTAATAGCCCGCCAGCCGCAAGACGGGCAGGACATGCGCCGGCGCCAGGCCCAGACCGCCGCGATCTTCAGGAACCAAGGAGAGGGGCAAACCGAGTTCATCGATCAGCGGCCACCGGCTGTCGAACCACGCCGCCGTCTGTGTTTCGGCCGCCAACGCCTGCTCGAAATCCTTGGCGAACAGGCGCTGAACCGAGTTCTCGATGAGTGCTTCGTCGGTGTTCATATCGTCTTGCAACTCCAGCCGCGGCGGTGAGTCCTCAAGCCAGAACCCCCTGCGCCCGCAGATCGGTGATACGCTGCTCATCAAAGCCGATGGCGCGCAGAATGCTGTCGCCATCGCTGCCTGGCTGACTCGCCATTTCCGGCATATCATTCCTGGTCACCGAATATCGCGGCGCGGGCGCAGGCTGGACCGAGGAGCTGACTTCGATGTAAGTTTCCCTGGCCACATTGTGCGGGTGCCGGACGGCCTCGGTCATCGAAAGCACCGGCGCGTAGCAGGCATCGGTGCGCGCCAGCAGTTCACACCACTCGTCGCGGGTTTTGGTCTTGAACACGGCGGCAATGCCCTTTTTCTGCTCCGGCCATTGCGCGCGATCCATTTGCGTGGCGAATGCGTCATCATCGGCAAGACCGATCAACTGCAACAGCAACTGGTAAAACTGCGGCTCGACCGAGCCGACGCTGATGAATTTGCCATCGGAGGTTTCGTAGGTGTCGTAGAAGTGCGCGCCGCCATCGAGCAGATTGACGCCACGCTCGTCCCGCCAGTTGCCCATGTTCAACAGGCCGTGAATCATCGCCATCAATACCGCAACGCCATCGGTCATCGCACAGTCGATGACCTGGCCCGGGCCGCCGGAGCGCGCGTGCAGAATGGCGCTGACCATGCCAAAGGCCAGCATCAGTCCACCGCCACCGAAATCACCCACCAGATTCAGTGGCGGCATCGGCTTCTCGTCTGGCCGACTGAAGGCGTGCAGGGCACCGGCGAGGGCGAGATAGTTGATATCGTGACCCGCGGCCTGCGCCCAGGGCCCATCCTGGCCCCAGCCGGTCATCCGGCCATACACCAGCTTTGGGTTGTCCTTGAGCAGAACATCGGGCCCCAGACCCAGGCGCTCCATCACGCCGGGCCGGAAACCCTCTATCAGGCCGTCCGCGCTCCTGACCAGATCGCGGACGATGGCGATGCCCTGTGGCTGTTTCAGATCCAGCACGATGGACTGGCGCGAGCGGGCCAGAATATCCTTGGCGAAATCCCTCTTGATACCGGAAGTGGGACCACCCGGACGCTCCACGCGGATCACCTCCGCGCCGTGGTCTGCCAGCATCATGCCGCAGAATGGCCCTGGGCCAATGCTGGCAATTTCAATGATTCGAACACCGTGAAGGGGGCCGGCCATAGTCAATAGTCCTCGTTTATTACATGCAAATGTTGTAGCAGCCAGTTATGACAATCGATGCCTACCAAGACTACCGGCAGTATCCCTGACGACGTACACACCGTACTCAGCACTTGGCAAAACCCGCCAGAAATAAGGCCGCCTCAGGCGCCTGTTACCCGGCCGCTGCGGTTGGAAGACTTAACCGTGCCATTGCCGCTAGTCTACGCCGGGAAATACGGATTGGCGCCGCTAAAAAAAACTATAATGATTTGATGCTCAAACAGCGAAGCTGTCGACAGCGTGCTGCCACTCTCGCATCTACGCCCCCCCAAGAAACCACCCATTTGGCGCGGTAGCGGCACCCCCCCATTCTTATATCCTTCATAATCTGCCAAGCTGCCAGCCTGTCTTTGCACCTCCGACGCGGCTC
>JBKDZQ010000559.1:0-4051 GCA_047971325.1 Parahaliea sp. | reverse complement strand
CAAGTAAGTGGTCGGCCGGGTGGATTACACCTTCGGCAACATGACCTTTACCAGTATCACCGGGTGGATGGACTCCGACTTCTTCCTGCGGGGTGATATCGATGGCGGCAGTGTGGACTATCTGCGCGAGTATCGCACCGTGCCGCGCGAGAGTGTCAGCCAGGAGTTCCGCCTGCAGAGCGACAGTGATTCCGCCTTGAACTGGAACATCGGTCTGCTCTATGCCAAGGACGAGGGCACCATGGACAACAAGACCTACGTCGGCGATGCGGGCCTGCTGGGGTTGCCCGGTGGCTTCCTGATCGACAGCGAGGACTCCGATCACGAATCCGAGAACTGGGCGGCCTTTGGCCAGGTCGACTACGAGATCATCGAGGGGTTGACGCTGTCCGTTGGCGGTCGCTACAGCGAGGAGACCAAAACGGCCTTGATCCTGGGCTTCTCCGGTGTGCTGGAGACCCAGATTACCTACGAGGATACCTTCTACGACTTCTCGCCCAGGGTGGCACTGGACTATGTGCTGAACGACGATATCACGCTGTATGCCACGGTTTCCAAGGGCTTCAAGTCCGGCGGTGTGCAGGATGCGCCCTTTGAATCCGCGCAATCCTATGACCCGGAAACCCTGTGGAACTACGAGGTGGGCATGAAGGCCGATTTCCTCGACCGCCATCTGCGCCTCATACCGCCGTGTTCTACATGGAGTGGGAGGACATGCAGGCCTCCTTCCAGCAGTCGGGCCTGGATGCCGACGGCAACTTCATTCTGTTCGGGGGCATCGACAACGCGGAACAGGCCACCTCTCAGGGTGTGGAAGTCAGTGGCACCGCCATGCTGGCCGAGGACTTTGTGTTCAACTTCGGCATCGGTTACCTGGATGCCAAGTTCGACAAGTTCACCGCCTATATCGACGGCGCGAACCGTGTGCTGGACGATCGCACCATTCCCAATGCCCCCCGGTGGACCGCCTCGGCGGATGCCGAATACGGTTTTCCGCTTGGCGACCAGCTGCGCGGCTTCGTGCGGGCGGAGTGGAAATACCGGGACGCGGTGCGTTCATCCACCAGCGCCATGATCCAGTCCGGCTTCCCCTGGGAAGTGCCGAGCTACGATGTGGTGAATCTGCGCGTTGGTGTGGAGAACGACACCTACTCGGTGGTTGCCTATATCGAGAACGCACTGGACGAGGAGTACTACACCAACGCGTACCAGAAGGCCTTCATGAGCGGCCTGTTCATTGAGCCCTCCTTTCAGACCTACGGTGTGCGTGTGAAGTACAACTTCAACTGATATTGCCCGTGCTGCGTCCCTTACTGTCGATAAGCCTGGCGGTGTTGCTTTGCGTGCCCGCCGCCCGAGGGGCTTCCATGGATGAATGGGCGGATGGCTATCTTGCGCAATGGGCATCGTTTTACCCCACACGCGCTTTCGCCAGTGGCAAACACCTGGCCGCCGCACAGTTCGAGGACTATGCCCCCGAGCGCCTTGCACAGTGGCGGGCTTTCAATCTTCAGGCAGGCGATGAGCTTGCCGCCCTGGAGCCGGCGGACGATGCCGCCAGTCGGGTCGACCGGCAGATTCTTGCCCGGCAGATCGGGCGGGAGCTGGCACTTTGGGAGGACGAACGCCCCCTGCAAACCCGGCCGGCCTGGTATGCCGAGCAGGTGACCCAGGCACTGACCTATCTGCTGGTGAATGATGAACTTACCCTTGCGCAGAAACGCGAGGCCCTGTTCGCCCGCCTGGCGGGTATACGCAGGCTCTGCGAACTGGGGCGCAGGGAGCTGGTGTCCGGGAACCGCCTGCGCAGTGAATCCGCCTTGCAGTCGCTGCAGGCATCGGCTGCATTTTTCCGCGATGCCCTGCCGGCGCTACTGCCCGATGATGGGGAACCAACAGGCCGGGACACGCTCGCTTTCGCCGCGACGGCAACAGCCGATGCGGTGCTGGCCCTGCGGCAACATATCGCAACCAGGGTGCTGCCAGCCGCCACTGCCTCACCCTCGATGGGCGAGCCGCGCTATGGCCTGCTGCTCAACTGGCGCAGCGGCGGTCGCCTGACACCGGATGTCCTAGCGATGAGCGCGCTGGAAGAAATCGGCGAGGTGCGCGAACTGATGCTTGTCGCGGCAAGGGACTGGTGGCAGCAGCGTCGCGGATCCTCTGCGGGGATACCGGCCGATGATGCCCTGCTCGCCGAGGCGCTGTCGGCCATGGAGCAGGACCGTGCCGACAATCCCGCGAGTTTCCTGCAACAGTTCACCGGGCTGACCGCGGCGGCCGAGCGCTTCGTGCGCCAGCGACAGCTGGCCACAGTGCCGGAACCGACGACGCTCTACATCGCCAGCTCGCCGGATCATTTCGCCGGTGCCGCGGTGGGCGGTGTATATCCCGCAGGGCCCTATGCGCCGCAATCCGACACACTGTTCTACCTGCCCTCCATTGCCGGTGACGCCAGCCCCGAGGCCGCGGAGGGCTTCTATCGCTCGTTCAACGAGCATTTCAATACCATGATCATCTCCCACGAGATGTTCCCGGGGCACTATCTGCAGTACAAGGTCGCCGTGACCCATGCGCCGCCGCTCCGTTCCATCTTTGCCGATGGCGCCTATGTCGAAGGTTGGGGCAGCTTCAGTGAAGAGCTTATGCTCCAGGCCGGCTGGGGTGACAACGACCCGCTGACCTGGCTGGCCCACTACCGCAAGCGCCTGGAAAATGCCACGCGCAGTTACCTCAGTGTGATGGTCCACACCCGCGACTGGGACCAGGAGCAGGTGTCCCGTTTCGCCGTTGAGCGCGGGCTGCTGGCACCGCAGTTTGCCGTCAATCTCTGGCAGCGTGTGGTGCACTCGCCGATGCAACTGACGGATTACTTTGTCGGCTATCGCCAGTTCAGGCAGCTCTGGCAGGAGCAGCGGCGACTGGAGGGCGACAGCTTTGACCAGCGACGCCTGGTGGACGCCGTGCTGCAGGCCGGGCCCGTGCCGGTGCCAGATCTACCACTGTTGTTGAACGCAACGATGACTGAAGAACCTTGAAGAAGGAGTTATCCCTGGTGGCATTCAAAGGTGCAGCCGGATTGCGGGTCGTGCTGGGTGGCTTGCTGCTGTTGGTTTCGCTGTCGACTCTGGCCGATGAGTCGGCAAAACTCGCGGCCATGCTCGATGAAGTCTACGAACGTCGTGTCGCCCAGGATCCGATGCTGGCAACCAAGCTCGGCCGGCGCAGTGGCCTGGATGCCTGGCCCGACCTTTCTGCACCTGGGCAGGCGCGGGAACTGGAGCAGGTGCGCGCCGACCTCCAGCGTTTGCACCAGGATATTCGATTCGACCAGCTCGACGACGCGGCTCGCTTGAACTACAGGGCTTTCGAGGCCGACCTCAAGTTGCGTATCGAACGCGACCGCTGGCGCTACCATCTCAACCCGATCAACCAGATCGTTGGCCTCCACCTGGAAATTGCCGGGCTCCTGATCAATTACCACCACATCGAGGACCTGGCCGACGCCGAGTCTTACATCTCCCGCCTTGCGCGCGTGGGCCAGCCGATCGACCAGATGATCGCCAGCCTGCAGACCCGGGAAGCCAGGGGCTTTCAGTTGCCGGCCTCGTTGTTCCCCCGCCTGATCCAGGCCGCGGAGTCAATCGTTGCCGGGCTTGGCCAGGACAATGTCATTCTTGCCGACTTCCAGCGCAAGGTCGGCGCGCTGGACCTCTCCGCGGGTCAGCGGCAGGGCTTGCTCGACCGGGCCCGATCCGCCTTCGACCAGCACTTTGCACCGGCCTATGCGCGCCTGGTGGCGGAGCTGCGGGCGGAACAGCAGCGGGCGCAGGGCAGTGACGGTGTCTGGAAACTGCCCGATGGCGAGACCTTCTACCAGTTCCTGCTCCGCCAGTACACCACCACGGATATCACCGCGGACCAGGTCCACGCGCTGGGCCTGGCGGAGGTCGAGAGGCTGCACGGGGAGATGGATGCCATTCGCAGGCAGGTCGGTTTTGACGGTGATCTGCAGGCTTTCTTCAACTTTCTGAAGGTTGATTCCCGGTTC
>JBKDZQ010000558.1:0-5706 GCA_047971325.1 Parahaliea sp. | reverse complement strand
GGTGAATTGGGAGAACAGCAGGATGCGCCGGCCCTCCTCGATCATTTCCGGCAGCATCTCCATGAGCATGGCCAGTTTCGCCGACTGTCTGACCGCCTGTGTTTTCTCCATTTTCACCAGCGCGGGATGGCAACAGACCTGGCGCAGTTTCAGCAGGGCATCCAGCACCAGGATATGGCTGCGGGCCAGGCCCTGGCGTTCGATCTCCTCCCGCACCCGCTGGTGCATGGCCGGGCGCACGGTCTCGTAGAGTTCACGCTGTGCGCCCTCCAGCACCACGCTGCGGATGATCTCGGTCTTGGCGGGCAGTTCCGCGGCCACCTGCTGTTTGCTGCGGCGCAGCAGGAAGGGGCGGACGCGGTGGCCCAGGCGCTCCAGCACCGTTTCGTTGCCGTGCTTTTCAATCGGCGTGCGGAAGAAGCGGCGAAACTGTTTACTGGTGCCCAGTAGCCCGGGCAGCAGGAAATCGAACAGCGACCAGAGCTCGCCCAGGTGGTTTTCCAGCGGGGTGCCGGTCAGGCAGAGCCGGTGGCGGGCGTCGATCTCCCGCACCACGCGGCCGGCCTGCGCCTTGGGGTTCTTGATCACCTGCGCCTCGTCCAGGACCAGCAGGTGATAGCGGTGAGCCAGCAGGGCGTCCCGGTCGCGGACCAGCAGGGGATAGGTGGTGATGACCAGGTCATGCCCGGCGATAAGCGGGAAGTTCTCCCCGCGTTTGGGGCCGTGTAGCACCAGGACCTTGAGGCCGGGGGCAAAGCGTTCAGCCTCATGACGCCAGTTGAACATCAGGCTGGTGGGGGCAAGCACCAAGCTCGGGCGGTCGGCGCGGCCCGACTCCCGTTCCAGCAGCAGGTGGGCCAGGGCCTGCACGGTCTTGCCCAGCCCCATATCGTCCGCAAGAACGCCCGCCAGGCCGTACTCGCGCAACAGTTGCAGCCAGTCGAGCCCCTGTTGCTGGTAGGGGCGCAGTTGCGCGGCCAGTCCCGCGGGCGGCGGCGCCTGGGGGATGCCGTCGAGCGCGCGCAGCCGTTCGACCAGTTGCAGAATGTCGTCATCGGCCAGCCACTGCAGGCGTGGCCCATCCGCCAGCTGCTCGAGCGCCGTCAGCCGCGCCAGCTGCACGCGGCTCAAGCGCAGGCCGCCGCCTTCGACCGCGGCGGTGCCGTCGTAGATCTCCAGCAGGGTTTCCAGCAGCGGCAGCAGGCGGGCGGCAGGCAGGCGCAGCAGGCGCTCCTCGGACTGCTGGCCGGTAAAAGGGACGATGAAATCCTTGCTCCCGAAGACGTCGCGGTCGGGCAGGCCGCGGGGAAGCTCGCCCAGCACTTCCAGCAGGATGGGCAGGAGGTCAATGAGCTGGCCATCCACCTCCACCCCCAGGCCGATGCTGAACCAATCCCGCTCCTGCCGGCTGACATCACAGAACCATTGACTGACCTCGGCCAGCCGGTGGCGGAAATGGTCGAACACGATGCGCCAGCCCTCGGCCCGCAGGGCGGGGACGGCTTCCACCTGGAAGTCCAGCCAGTGCCCGGTCGCAGCGCCCGTCACATAGGCTGCAAAGGTAAAACCGTCCTCGCCACGGTGTCGGCTCCAATGTGCGTTTTCCTCGAAGCCCAGCTGGTGCAAGCGCTGCAATGCCGCCTTTTCCAGTGCCGTATCGCGCTGCACCCGGATGATCCGCCCCTCCAGGAGTCTCGTGGAAGGGCGGTTGCGGAGGATTTCAACGCCGCCATAATCAAAACTGAGGCTGGCGATGTCGCAGGCCTCGATTGCCGCTCCCGGCTCCCCTCCCTCGACCGTTGTCACGCGCAGGCAGGGGGTGGGCCTGAGCGGCGGCACGGTATCGATTTGCCAATGCCGCAGTGGCGGTATGGCGCTGTCAGGCCACTTCCGTTGCAGCCTTTTCCGCACCTCGTCCACCTGTTCCGGGGCAACCGCGGGTAGTTCCGCCAGCTCCCGGACCAGGCCGGCCGGCAGATCGCTTGCCAGTGGGCCACATTCGCCGTTGCTGCTGTCCACATACCAGGGGGCCGACAGGGGGAGCAGCACATCCGCCGTGGGTGTAATACGCCACTGCGTCCGTTGGCGGCCGAATTCATCCACCCGCCAGTGGAAACAGAGCTGACGCGCCGGTCCCGGTACCAGCCGCGAACCCCGGTTCACCTCCTCGAAATAGCAGCGCCCGGTGGCGATTACGCCCTCGAGCAGGGCGGCGGCCTGCGCGCCGTCGAGCCGGGGAATCGGCGTGGCCGGCGCGTGGGGTAATCGATCCAGGGCCTTGAGCCATTCAAGATCGACCGGCTGCAGAAAGCGCGCCGGGGTGCGGTCGTTTGCCCGTCCGGGTTCGTAATAACAGACCACTGTGTGGCCACCCTGCCGCAAGCGGCGCGCCACCAGGGGCTCGACCAGTACATTGGTATCCTGCAGGTGGAGACGGTAGAGCAGCTCCTGTTGTGGCTCAGTGGTTTGGGTTTTCGGCCTGCCCTGCGAGCTGCTGCTGGCTTCACGCTCCCTTGCCGCTGCCGTGGTATCTGTGTCAGCGGGCAGTTCCCGCCGATCCTCCAGCGCCTGCAGCAGCACGGCGGCCGCGTGTTCGCAGTCCTTCCTCCTGATACAGCTGCATTCGGCGTTGATGACGACCTTGTCGCCTTGCCACTCTGTGCGGACATACACCCGCAAAGGGCGGCTCCCGGTCCGGCGCAGGACGGCGGTGACCAGTTCGCCGCCGCGCTGGACATTGGGGGCGCTCACCCATCCCGCGGTGAACAGTTGCCATCCGGTGTCGGCCTGCTCCGCAGGGAAGTGCGCGCGGATGTCTTCGAGGGTAAATATCATGTTTGCTTTTGCTGGATCGGCCCTAGTGGTCTTTCAATTTGATATTGCTGTATATGGCCAGAGGTATCTCCGATGTGAGGGCCCTGTTGCCGATACCGCTGGGCGAGACCGTTAGCGACATGGAGAGCCTGCCCCTCTTTTTGGGCATGTCGCGATCGAGCCCCCACGGACGGGTTTACGGCGTGTCTCGCCCAGCGGTATCGGCAACAGGGACCGGATCGAAGACGACAATATCAAATTGAAGGAATACTAGTCTCGATCTGGCGCCGGTCCGCCCGCTCAATCCGGTAAGGAATAGCTGCCGGTTGCGGTGGCCACCGGCAGGTCCCTGCCGTCGCTGAACACCTCCACATGGCACACCACCAGGCGCTTGCCCAGTTTCAGCAGTCGCGCATCGGCAATGATGTCCACCAGCTCCGGCTTGCGCAGAAAATGAATGCTGGCGTCGGTAGTCACGGCCAGTAACTTCGGCCCCACATGGGCGAGGATCACCGCGTACATCGCCGCATCCGCGGCGGTGAACATGAGCGGCCCGGATACCGTGCCACCCGGTCGGCGCATGGCATCCGTGACCGGAATACGGCAGCGGGCCCTGCCCGGTTCCACTGCCAGTACCTGCAGATTTGCCGCCGCGGGCATGCCCTTGCGAATCAGTTGTTCGACCTCGCCGGCGCTCAGTTGGGGGTGGTAGTCCATGCTCGCTCCTTAGCTCTCTGCCGCAGTCTAGCGATGCAGGCCATGGGATACCACCCTACTGCGCTGCGCAGCAAAGTCGCCGCGCTTTATCCGCCTTTCTACTCGCCTTCGAGAATGCCCTGCTCGAAATAGGCCTGGATGGTATCGCTGTCCAGTTGCAGCAGGCCCGCCGCCAGCGCCCGGGTGTGCTGCCCGAAGCGGGGGGCGGGACGGATGTCTGGCTCCGCAAGCATGCTGCAGGACACCGGGCCATTCACTGTCAACAGGGGTCGGGACAGTTCCGGTTGCACCAGGCGTCGGAAAAACAGCCGGCTCAGCAATTGCTCGTTCTGTTCCAGTTCTTCCAGGCGCAGCATCCTGCCCGCGGGTACGCCCTGGGCCTGCAATTGCCGCATGGCGTCCTCGGCACTGCGCTCCCGGGTCCAGTTGCGCACCACGGTCTCCAGGGTACCGCGGTTGTCCAGGCGTTGCCGGGGGGTGGCGTAAGCCGCCTCCTGCGCCAGCTCCGGCTTGCCGATGGCGATGCACAGGCGCTGGAAATCCACGTCGTTGCGGATGTGGATGGCGCACCATTGGTCGGTGCCGGCGCAGGGGAACACATTGCCCGGCGCATCGAAGGGGTCGGCGTTGCCCCGGGGCTGGAGCGCCCCCGGCTGCAGCGACTCGTGGAGAAACTCGGTGGCCAGGGCATTGAGGATACATTCCACCTGGGCGACACTCACCGTGCCGCCGCGGCCGGTAGCCAGCCGGCGCACCAGCGCAGCGGCGATGCCCACCGCCGACACCCGCGCCGCGAAGTGGTCCGGGTAGATGGTGACGCCGTCGCTGAAGCCGGCCTGGGTGTCCCCGGGGTAGCGCCACAGGCCGGACAGGCCCGACGAGGCCCGGGCCAGCGGGCCGTAGCCCATCGATTTGCTGCGTGGCCCGTGGCGGCCAAGTGCACTGCTGTCGGCGACGATGATGCCGGGATTCACGCCGGCCAGTACCTCGTAGCCCAGGCCGAGGGATTCCAGGGTGCCGGGCTTGAAGTTCGACAGCACCACGTCCGAGTGTTTAACCAGCTCCAGAAACACCTTCACCCCCTCGGGGTGGCGCAGATTCAGGCCGAAGGACAGCTTGCTGCGGGAGCCCTGGGCGAAGGAGGCGGAGACTTTTTCGCCGAGATAGCTCTGGCGCAGGCCGTCGGGGTAGGCGCTGTTCTCCACCTTGATGACTTCCGCGCCCTGGTCGGCGAACAGCCGGCCCAGCTCGGCACCGGCGACGATGACCCCGAGATCCAGTACCCGCAGGCCGCCCAGGGCGCGGTTGTCCGCCGGGGGCGTGTCGCCGGGCGGTACCGGGTTACGGGGTGCCCAGCGCTGGCTGGCCTGCTCGGCTGACAGCGCTTGTGGCGGCTGTCGCGGACCGCAGCGCTGGCCGTCCAGTTCCAGATAGCCCGAGGCGATTTTCCCGCTGGCCGGCTCGCCAGTGTCGGCGCCGCCGCCGATGGGCCAGTCGATAAAGCTGTCGCGGGCGACGAAGTGCTCGTCCGCCAGTACCTCAGTCGGTGTCGCCAGGCGGGCGATGGGGATGCCGCGCTGCTGGCCCTCCACTACCAGGGTTTCGCCGGGTAGGTCGGCAAACAGTTGCGCGATCAGGGCGTTGACCTCGGTGACCACGGCGGCGCGCTTGTCCAGCTGGCCGTACTGCGGGTCGGTAAAGGGGTGGTCGTCACCCAGCCAGGCGGACATGTTCTGCCACTGGCGCGGGTTCAGCACGCAGATGCGCACATAACCGTCGCGGCAGGGAAAGATCGGGTACAGGGGATTCAGTGGCGGCCGGCCCTGATCGGCCAGCTGGGTGGCGGTGCGGCCGCCGGCGGCGCTGCCGGTCACGCCGAGGCCGGGGTCGATGATCTGCGCGGTGGCCTCGAACAGGGAGAAATCCAGGTGATTGGGCCGTCCGTCCCATTGCTGCTGGAGTACCGCCAGCAGCAGCACCCAGGCGGCCTGCACGGCCGCCGCTTCTTCGGCCATCTGGCCCGGGGGTTGCAGCGGGTCGCGACCCTCGATGCCGGAGCGCGCCAGCACCCCGGCCAGCGCGGTATGGACCGGACAGCCCCCCTGAAAGTCGCGGTAGGGGCCGGTGAGGCCGAAGTCGCTGATCGACAGCCGGATCAGCGCGGGCTTGCTCTCA
>JBKDZQ010000557.1:0-6226 GCA_047971325.1 Parahaliea sp. | reverse complement strand
GTTTCGCCACTTCCAGCGCCATTGGCAGGGCCAGTGCCATGCCGGCGCTTTCGCCGGCCTTTTGCAACTCCTGGCGGCGGGCGGCGTAGTAGGCGTCCAGTTCGGCGTCGCTCAGGGTACTGGTGTCGAGGCTGGGGAGCTCGGGTGCCGGTGGCACATTGACCAGCAGGTGGTCCAGGGTCAGGCCATCGATGCGCACTTCGCCGGACAGCAGTGGCAGCAGGCGCACACCGATGTCCAGGGCGCCGACACTGAGGTCGGGTTGACTCTCGCCGGGCAGCGCCAGCTCCGCGTCTTTCATGCGCAGGGCGATGCGGGGCAGCAGGCGCAGCTCACCGCTGCCGTTCACGGTCAGGGTGGCACCGGTCTGCTGTTCCAGCACCTCGGTGGCCACCTTGAGCAGCCTGTCTTCGTCGAGCAGCACAGGAACGAGCAGAGCGGCCGCCAGGATCAGCACCAGGGGAGCGACAATCAGGATCAGCAGTGCACGGCGCATGGAGTTTCCTTGGTTCTTGGGGATATCAATGAGCTGGGACATATAGAGTAGCAGACCGCAAACGCCGGGGAAGGTTGCCGGGGCATTTTCCCCCGGGCGCAGCGAGGCGGCGGTGGATACTATGAATACCCGGTCCTTTGTCACGGGGCTGCCCGCGACCCACCATGCGCTTCGACAGCCACTGCCCGCTACCTGCCGCGCCCCGCGCTGCTGTCCATGAGCCTGTCGCCGCCCGCCGCAAACCGGATACCGGGAACTCAAAAGGGCTTGGTGAGCGCTAGCGTGGCGACACCGGTCACCGTGGCCAGCGCGGCCAGCCCCGCCAGCCGGCGCCCGGCAGCGCTGTGGGTGAAGCGCATGGCGGCAAAGCCCAGCAGGATATAGACCAGCACCAGCAGAAGCTTCAGGCTGAACCAGTGGGTGACAAAGGGCGACAGCCGCCAGAACCAGGCCAGGCCGATACCACTGGCCAGCAGGGCGGTGTCGATGATGTGGGGGCAGATGCGCAGCCAGCGTTCGCCCGGCTTGCTGCCTCGCAGTTCCCACAGCAGCAGGCGCAGGCTGAACAGTGCCACCGAAGTGGCGGCCAGCAGCATGTGACTGTGTTTGAGCCAGGGGTAGGCTTGGGCACCCACGATGACCTATCCCGGGCGTCCGTCGGGACGGGGCTGGCTGAGGATCGGCGTGTAGAGCACGGCGAACAGCCCGTAGGCCGCGACCCAGGCGGCGCCGGAGGCCAGCAGGCCGCCGAGGTAGGGCAGCCAGCCGGCGGCCACCGCCAGCCGCAGCGCGGCGGCGGCGATCACCGCCAGGTAGATCAGCAACCCCCCCGGCAGCAGGCTGAGCGGGCGGCCGGTGTGGCCCATGGCCACGCGGGTCATCACCCCCAGAATGAGGATGCCGATACCGCCCGCGCCGAGACCGTGATACCACAGGGAAGGATTGTGCAGCAGGCCGAACAGCAGGGCCGAGCGCAGCAACAGGGCCAGTACGATGAAACCGTAGGCCAGGTGCAGAATCCACAGCAGCGGTTCGGCGCGGGTGCGCCAGCCCTGCCAGTAGAGCAGCCGTAGGCCGTTGCCAAGGCCGGCCACCAGGGCTGCGGCGCCAATGATGGCAGGGGGAGCGCCGCTGACATCGGCGATAGCCATGGCTACCGGGCCGGCAATGGCCAGCCGGTTGATCCACTCCGGCGCCGGCGGTGGAATCTCGTCGCCGCGCATGCGCAGCCAGTTGGCACTGAAGGCCGGGGTGATGCGCCCGGCGATGATCACCATCAGCAGGGCGATGATATCCAGGCCCAGGGTCAGGCCAATGGTATTGAGCATCGGCCGCTGCCAGAGAATGGCGGCGTGGGTCAGCAGATTACCGGTGGTCAGGGCCAGTAGCACCAGGACCAGCATCAGGTTGCGTTGGTTGCCGGCGCGCCACAGCACCCCCGCAGCGTACAGGGCCACCACCGGCAGGAAGGCGCCGTCCACCAGCGCCACCAGGGCGGGTGGCAGCAGCGGCTGCAGCCACATGGCGCTGCGGCCCAGCAGCCACAGCAGCAGCAGGGCGGCCAGCGGGGCGCCGGTCAGCGGCCGGGCGCCGGTCCAGTTGCACATGGCGGTGAGCAGGAAGCCAGCAATGGCCGCTGGCACGAAGCCATAGAGCATTTCATGGGCGTGCCAGGCGGGGGCAGGCGGCGCCGGCAGCACCTGCAACAGGCCGGCCAGCGAGGCCACCCACGCTGCGATGGCCAGGGCCGCGTAAGCGCCGGCCAGCACAAAGAATGGGCGAAAGGGGTAGCTCAGGAGGGCGTTGGGTTGCTGGTTCATGGGCGGGTATCCTGTGTTGAAGCCCCGTTCGTCCCGGGCTGATGGCAGGTGCACGGCAAAGCTGTGACCATTCTAACCCGCTGGCGCCGTCCTGGCAGGTGCCTGTTCCCGAACGGCCGATCACTCAGGAGCCGGGCTTGCTCTCTCCCTTGGGTTCGGGGCTGGTCAGCAGCAGTACCAGCGGCATCGCCAGCAGGGTGATCAGGGTCAGCATGTGGAAGTCATTGACGTAGGCGATTTCCGCTGCCTGCCGCGCCACTTCCGCCACCACATCGCCGGGTATGGCCTGCAGGGCATCGCTGTCGGGCAGGCGGGCCAGCAGGTCGGGAGGGAGCTGCACCCGCGCCGCGAGTTCCTGTTCGTTGATCCACTGGCTGCGCGACAGCACCGCCATCACGATGGACACCCCGATACTGCTGCCGAGGTTGCGGGCCAGGTTATACAGGGCCGTGGCCTCGTTGCGCAGTGCCGGTGCGAGGGTGGCGTAGGCGAGCGTGGACGTGGGCACGAACACCAGCCCCATACCCAGTCCCTGTACCACCCCGGTGACGACCAGTTCGTGCTGGCCCACGTCCATGGTAAAGCGCGCCATCAGGTGCAGCGACAGACTCACCAGGGCGAGGCCGGTGAGTATCACCGCCCGCGCGTCAAAGTACTTCAGCAGGTGACTGACCAGCAGCATGGAAATCATGGTGCCGACCCCCCGGGGCATCAGCACCAGCCCGGTGGTAACCGCTGGATAGCCCTTCCAGTGCTGCAGGAAGGGGGGCAGCAAGGCCATGGTGGCCAGCAGCACGATGCTGACCATGAAGATAAACACCGAGCCGGTGACAAAATTGCGGTCGTGGAACAGTCCCGGTGACAGGAAGTGGTTGTCGGTGGTGGCGTTGTGGACCAGAAACAGGTACAGCCCCAGTGCCATGAGTACGGCGTAGACCTGGATTTCCAGCGTGTCGAACCAGTCCACCATCTCGCCGCGGTCGAGCAACAGCTGCAGGGTGGCCACGGCTATGGCCAGGAAGGCGAAACCGCTGCTGTCGAAGCGCTGCTGGCGGCGCTCGGTGTCCGGTACGAACAGGTAGATGCCCAGCAGCGACAGGATGCCCAGCGGGACGTGGATGTAGAACACCCAGCGCCAGTTGTAGGCGTCGGTGAGCCAGCCGCCGAGGCTGGGGCCGAGAATCGGGCCCAGCATCACCCCCATGCCCCAGATACTCATGGCGGAGGCGAGATTTTCGCGCGGAAAAATATCCAGCAGGGTGGCCTGGGACAGGGGCACCAGGGAGGCGCCGAACACGCCCTGCAGCATGCGCCAGACCACCATTTCGGTCAGCGAGCCGGCCTGGCCGCAGAGCATGGAGCTGATGGTAAAGCCCGCCACCGACCATATGAAGATGTTGCGGCGACCGTAGCGCTGGGCCAGGTAGCCTACCGGCAGGGTCATGATGGCGGTGGCGACGATGTAGGAGGTGAGCACCCAGGTGATCTGGTCGCTACCGGCGCTCAGGCTGCCCTGCATGTGCGGCAGGGCCACGTTGGCGATGGTGGTGTCGAGCACCTGCATGATGGTGGCCAGCATGATGCTGCTGGACACCAGCAGGGTATTGCCCCGGGCGGTGGTCACTGCTGTTGCGGCGGCGCCGGCTCGCCGGTGGCGGCGATGGCCTTGCCCTTGCCCTTGCCGGACAGGGCGCTACTGGTGTCGATGCGCACCTGGGCGCTCATGCCGGCGCGCAGCGACAGGGGGTAGTCAGCACTGTTTTCCAGCTGCAGGCGCACCGGAATGCGCTGTACTACCTTCACCCAGTTGCCGCTGGCATTCTGCGGCGGGATGAGGGCGAATTCAGAACCGCTGGCCGGGCTCAGGCTTGCCACCCTGGCGTTGAAGACCACGCCGGGATAGGCGTCTATTTTCACGGTGGCGGGCTGCCCGGTGCGCACGTTGGCCAGCTGGGTTTCCTTGAGATTGGCCTCCACCCAGGTGTCCTTACTGCTCATCATGGTGATGAGAGTCAGGCCTGAGCGCGCCATCTCGCCCACCTGTGGCACGTCGTTGGTAACGATGCCAGTCACCGGTGCGTACACGGCGGTGCGCGACAGCTGGTACTGCGCCCGCTCCAGCTGGGCCTGGGCGACTTTGAGGTCGGCCTGCTGTTCCAGCGGGGTGTTGGTGTCGCCACCCAGTTCCGCGCCCAGGCTGGACAGTTTCTGCTGGTTGATGGAAATCTGCGCGCGAGCCCGGGTCAATGCCTGCCGGGCCTCGTCGAGCTGGGCCTCGGAAATGGCCACCGGGCCCATTTTTTCGTTGCGTTGCAACTGCCGCTGGTAGAAGTCGGCATCCCGGCGGGCCTGCTCCAGCGCGGCATCCGCCTCGGCGTAGTCGGCGCGACGCGCCATCAGTTCGTTACGCACCTGCTCCAGGTGGGCGGCGGCTTCCTCCACCGCCAGACGAAAGGGAGTGTCGTCCAGGTGCAGCAGCAGGTCGCCGGCGCTGACCGGCTGGTTGGCCTGTACCGGCACGTTGGCGACCAGGCCGGCCACGTCGGTGGTCAGGCTCAGCTTGTCGGCCTTGAGGTAGGCATTCTCGGTGTGCACACTGCCACCGCCGCCCAGGGCCAGCCAGGCGATGACGGCGGCAGCCACCAGCAGGCCGGCGCCGAGTCCCAGGCGTCGGGGGAGTGTCGCGGGTTTGTCCATGTTGCTATTTCTCCTCGGCGTTCAGGTTCTGGCGAACCCGGCCCAGCAAATGCAGTAATTGATCCACTTCCTTTGCGCTGAGTCCCGCCAGGGCTTCGCTGCGCGTGGTCAGCGCCAGTTGTTGCAGCACCGTCAGTACCGGTTGCGCGGCACCAGTGAGGTGGATGCGGAAACAGCGGCGGTCGCTGTCGTCGCGGCAGCGCTCCACCAGCCCTTCCTGCTCCAGATTGTCCAGCTGGCGGGTCAGGCTGATGGGTGCCACGTCCATGCGCTCGGCCAGTTCGGCCTGCTTCATGCCCTCTTCCTGGGCCAGGTGCCACAGCACCTGCCAGCGCGAACGGGTGAGTCCGTGTTCGCGGGCGCGGCGGTCGAAATTGCGGCGCAGCAGGCGGGCCGCGGAGTGCAGTTCAAAGCTGATCTTGGCCGCGGCATCGGAGCTGAGCATGGGGAAAGGTCCATAATCTATAGACCCATATTATAAGGAAGCTTATTATTCGTGCAAGACGGTGAGCTGTGCTTTTTCCACTTTGTCCCGTGAGGCTGGCAAGTCTCCAAGTGCCCCCGGGGCGAACCGGGATTTCTCCAATGAACGGTGTCGGGTTCGCAGGAGCGCGGTTGCGACGCGAAGATCAGCGGAAAATACAGCATGCCGCCAGTCTTTTTAGCATCGTATAAACCTCTTTGCCGCCATTGGGGGCGGATCGACGCTCTGGCGAATCGGGGAATTTAATCAAAAGCACTTTACCATCGCAGTGAGGAGTAGTGCTATTGTGAGAGCCCGTTCACGCTGCCGGTGCGCGGCCGCTATGGTCGTTTGCGCTGGCGGGCCGGTTTTCTCTCCCTTTGGATCCTTTGATGCAGAAAATCCCCCAGGCCACCATCAACCCCATCAAGTCCCTGAACCTGCTGTCGCGGCGCGAGATCGAGGGGTTGACCGCCAGCCGGGGGGAGCTGTATGAATTGTATCGAAGCTGTGCGCTGGCCATTCTCAATACCGACAGCAATGAGGATGACGCGGCCCGGATCTACGCCGACTACTCCGATTTTGACGTGCGGGTGGTGCCCCAGCCCCGGGGGCTGCGACTGGAGCTGTTCAACGCCCCGGGGCAGGCCTTTGTCGACGGGCGCATGATCCGCGGCATCCAGGAGCACCTGTTCGCGGCGCTGCGGGACATCGTCTACACCGATTTCAAGATCACCGGCCGCCAGGGTG
>JBKDZQ010000556.1:0-2461 GCA_047971325.1 Parahaliea sp. | reverse complement strand
GGCGTCCACCAGTTCTCCCTGCAGCATCCGCAGGCGCCGGGAGGAAGCGTCCAGATCGCTGTCGAAGATCACCCAGTGGGATTTTTTGTAGTGCTTGGCGCGGTACATGGCGATGTCCACGTCGCGCAGTACTGCGTCAGCGCTGTCATAGCGGTTGTAGTTGAGCGGCAGCACGCCGACGCTGGCGCGCACATCGATGGGCTTGCCGTTCAGTTCAAAAGGCAGGGCGAGTTGGGCGAGGATCTTGTCGGCGATCAGCGACCAGCACAGCTTGTCGCTGACGCTCTCGAACAGCATCACAAACTCGTCACCACCCAGGCGGGCGAGGGTGTCGCTGGCGCGCACCACATTGCGTAGCCGCAGGGCCACGGCGGACAGCAGCTCGTCCCCCGAGTGATGGCCGAAACTGTCGTTGACGGACTTGAAGCTGTCGAGGTCCAGCAGCATGACACAGGAGTTCAGGGAGAAGGAGTCGCGCCGGATCAGCTTGAGGTGGTGATCCAGCCGGTTGATGAACATGGCCCGGTTGAACAGGCCGGTCAGCGCATCGTTGTAGGCCAGCTCCCGCAGGCTGTACTCGGCGTTCTTCTTGTCGGTAATATCAAAGCCGCTGGCCAGCCCCAGATGCTCCTCGTTGAACTGGGTGAGAGTGATGCTGAAATAGATCCACCGGTCTTCCCCCGTGCTGGTGGTGATCCGGAATTCCTCGTGAAAAGCCTTGTCGAACAGCAGTGGCGGGGTCAGCAGGTCGTTGGCCAGGTGGCTGAAAGAGTCACCCAGTATTGCCGCCAGGGGCAGGGTGGTAATGCTGCCTGCGCTGTGGCCGGTGATGTTGCACAGCGCCGGGTTGGCGTAGAGGATTTTTTGCCGGTTGAAGGTGAAGATGGCGGTCTGGGTGTTTTCCGCCAGTTGGGAAAAGCGCAGCTCGCTCTGGTGCAGTGACTGGGAAACCTGGGAGAAGCGCCGGTCGATCACCGCCCCCAGAATGATCAGGCCAATCAGGAACACCGCCACCAGGGCAATGGCGGAGATCAGGCCGTAGGGCTCGATGGCACCCGCCGACAGGGCGGCGCTGTCGTTGGCGACGAAGTAGGTGGCCTTCATGGCGGTGAAATGCATGCCGCTCACCGCCATGCCCAGCACGATACTGCCGATCAGCACCCCGGCGCGAGGCGAGATCAGCTCGATGTTATTGGCAAGCCCATGGATATACAGGCCGAAACAGGCCAGTACATAGGCGGCGGCAATGGAGAGATAGAACAGTTCCGGCGTATAGTACATGTCGGCCGGCATGCGCATGGCCTCCATGCCCAGGTAGTGCATCAGGCCGATGCCCGCCGCCATCGACAGGGCGGCGGGCTGCAAACTGGCGTTGAAGGGCGACAGGCCGACCTGGCTGCTGCGGTAGGTCACAATGCAGTAGGCACTGGCCAGCACCGCCGGCACGATGGACAGCAAGGTGGTGATGACATCGTAGTGCATGGCTGTTGGCAGCCGGTAGGCCAGCATGGCGGTAAAGTGCATGGCCCAGATACCGGTGCCCATGGCCAGGCTGCCACTGCACAGCCACAGGTGGCGGTAGCGGGGGTCGCCCCGATGATAGCGGTTGGTGGCCGGCAGCAGGCTGCCCGCCGCCAGTATGCCGATAAGCACAGCCAGTGCGCACAAAAAATGGTTGTGCATGCCGTGGAGCATTGGGCCGTCGATCAGGGCGGGGTGCATCAGTCGCCAAAAGTGGCCTGCTGAAGTCAACAGTTCGTTCCAATTTCAAAAGGGTGCTCCGCGAAGTGTACCCACAGATAGCGATATTGTTCTATAAATAGTCACAAATATGCGCATAAACCCACATTTTCACCGGTTTTCACATATTTACATTTTCGATTCTGATTTTTTTGGTACCGGCTTTGCGCGCCTGACCCCGGGTGCCCGGGGCCCCGGGCAGACAGCGCGGTCGCGGGGCCCTGGCGACCGCCCGGCGTCGCCATGGTGCCAGAGCCAATTTCAGGGCAAAAATAGCCCCATTCTTTCACAGGTACCCCGAGGAGCCCGGCGTGTTGAGCGAACAGTCCTACCTCATGGCCCTGGTGGCTTACACTGGCGCTGCCCTGCTGAGCCTGCTGTTGCTGGCCTGGTGGCTGCACCAGTTCTGGCGCCCGGCCTGGATAGCGCTGCTGGTGCTGGTGGGTGCCGCGCTGGCCCTGACCCCAGCCTACCCGGAGCAGGGTATTGCCACCATGGCGCCGGCGCTGATCGTGGCGGTGTTCCAGTGGTTCAACGAGGGCCAGGCCGCGGCCGAACATGCCCTGTGGCCGCTGGGCTATGCTCTGGCCGCAGCGGTGGCGTTATCGCTGCTGCTTGGCCTCACCGTGCTGCGCTCGCGGCGGCCCCGTCCCGCCCCGACGCCCGGCGCCAAGGCCTGAATCACGTCTAGGGAAAGCCCGGGATGTTGCTGCCGCGCGGC
>JBKDZQ010000555.1:0-2453 GCA_047971325.1 Parahaliea sp. | reverse complement strand
CCCCTGTTCCGGCCGTGCCGACCATGCGGAACAATCCGCCCATATAGGCCCACCATCCCAGTGTTGAGACGAGCAGCAACTCGAACCCCACAGTATAGTTCGTTAGTCGTCCATCTTCGAGCGGCGCGATTGGTGGCGCATCGAGGATAACGTTCAGACCGAATGTCTTGAACAGCATCCAATACATCCACATTCCGAGGATCAGAATGCCCGTTGCTACAATTGCTCCGGTATATTTTATGCCATCGGTTCCGCGCTGCAGGACCAGCCAGACAATGCCTGTCCCTACCACAGACGATATCGTGGCGGCGAGCCCGGCCTGAGTTTCGGCAAGGACATTAAGCGAGAGCAGAAGCGATGCCACAGCGCGCCCCAAAAAAATCATCAGCACCAGATTCCAGCCAATGAGAGTGGCGTATTGAACGATCAGACCAAAGATCGAACCCCTGACCCCAAGGTGCGGTTTGGTCGTCGCCAGTGTTTCGATACCATACTTCGTGACCACCGGAACCTGTGCCAAAGTCACAAGGAACTGGCCGACAAGCGCGCCGGCAAGCATTGTGGCGGTTCCCTCACGCGCATCTACGTAATATGCGGTGAACCCTCCTACGACGAACGACCAGGAGGCGACGCCCGCAGTAGTTGCGACTGCAGCAGCCAACCATCCACCCCAATTGCGATTAGCCAATGGGATGGGCAGACTGCCCGCCCGGTCGCCCATTGTCGTGCCGGCTGAATGATCGCTCATACCCACCCCCAAAACAGTATCGTGACAGGTGCAATGATACCAAGCAAAATCAGGATGATACGATCACCTGGCCTCAGAGGTTCGCCGGTGGGTACGTTGGCTAACTGTTCAATTATGGCGTCGTCATCACTGACCACTTCGGGAGAGTTCATCTTCAATTCTGACAGACGGGATTGCGAATACATGATAAGATCTCCTTGCTGATATGGCTGGGTCTTCTCCTTACGCTGACGAACGAAGTTACGGCGGATGGAGGGTGCCGTAGCCAAGGCATCCCGGGCCCGTCTTTGTACTACCTGTCAAAGGTCCAGCACTAACGTTGGGCTGAGCGCGCGCGAACAGCAAAGAGCGATGTAACTGTTGCTTTCGCGTTCGGAAGTCGATTGCACACTGTCACGATGATCGGGAACACCTTCGCGCAGTGCCGTGAGGCAGGAACCGCAGAGACCTTCCTCGCAGAGTTTGTCGACCTCGATACCATTCTCGGTCAAAACCGATATAATAGTCCGATCCGGGGGCACACTGAAACGTTGGCCGGTGCTGGCGATTTCCACCGTGAATGCACCTGATCCCTCTTTACTGCCGGCCAGGCTTTGCGCATTTGCTTCGAAATATTCGAATTGAACCGCGTCGTCCGGCCAATGCGCCGCTGCGGCGCGCACACCGGCGATCAGGCCGGATGGCCCGCATACATATACCTGCTCGCCGGTTTGCTGTTCCCGAAGGAGATCGCCAAGATCCAGCCCCTTCGCCGGATCACCTCCATCGTAAATGAATTTCACATGGCCGGCGAACGGCGCCGAGGTCAGGACCGAACGAAACGCGGCCTGTTGCGGGCTACGAGCACAATAATACAGCGTGTAATCCGCATTCTTGTGGTTCAAAGCATGGGCCATCGCCAATACAGGGGTAATTCCTATACCCCCGGCAATCAGAACTCGGTGCCCCTGCGTTTCAACCAGCGGAAAATGGTTCATGGGTGGATCAACTCTGATGGCCTGGCCTTCCCGCCAATTCTCGAATATCCATCGAGATCCTCCCCTGCTATCTCTGTCATTAAGGACTCCGATCAGGTAATGGTCAGAATCGGCATCCGGATCGTTCGCGAGCGAATACTGCCGCACCAAGCCATTATCGAGACGCACAGAGATATGCGCCCCCGCCTCAAAGCAGGGAAGCACAGCACCGTTTGTTTCCCGAAGTTCGTAACTACGGATTGCATCCGTTTCTTGCGAAACACGCGCAATATTCAGGCTCAGCGTCATTGTTGACACTCCTGCGGTACAGAGGTTCCAGGAAGGCAATCTGGCATTTAAGTCAGCGCAATCGACTCATGCCGGGAACGCCACCTGAAACCTTGCGGCTCCGACGCAGCAACACGTTACTCGGCAGGCCGGAGCTCGCTCACCGGAGCGCCCGCTCGCTGTTCGAGTTCGGCCCCCAATGCTTCGACGACCAATCGCTGAAAGTGATGTACCGCATGTTCGCTCAGCTCGGACAGATTGTTGTCGATGACAAAGCGACCCTGATTGTAACCATTGGACATCAATCCCTTCTGAACGCTCTCGCAAAGGCTAATATCTTCTGGCTGCAGCACATCCTTCTGATAGATCATCGCGTCACGTAGCTGCTTGCTCGGCTCTTTGGTCGGAATGAACCAATCCTGATGTTCGATCGTGCGGTTTGGCCCGTCGGGTATCATTTG
>JBKDZQ010000554.1:0-7178 GCA_047971325.1 Parahaliea sp. | reverse complement strand
GATCCTTCGGATAGAAATAGGTTTCCGGCTCTTCTTCGGCATTCAAATGATAGAGGTTGCCGAAAAATTCGTCGAAGCCGTGGTTGGTCGGCAAGAACTCATCCTTGTCACCCAGATGATTCTTGCCGAACTGTCCACTGCGGTAGCCCAGGGGCTTGAGCAGTTCAGCGATGGTTGGATCCTCGGGCCGCAGTCCAATGTCGGCGCCCGGCAAGCCAACCTTGAGCAAACCCGTCCGCAGGGGATGTTGCCCGGTCACAAAGGCCGCACGTCCCGCCGTGCAGCTCTGCTCGCCATAGTAATCGGTGAACCTGGCGCCTTCATTGGCAATACGGTCGATATTCGGCGTCCGGCTGCCCAGCATGCCCTGATGATAGGCGCTCAGATTGGACCATCCAATATCATCACCCCAAATCACCAGGATATTGGGCCTGGCGGTGTCAGCCAAGGCCAGGGTGGGGAATATTAAGGTACAAGCCAGGCGGGCCAAGGCTTTTATATATCTATTCATACAACCAAACTCCTGTACATTGATAAATGCAGCCTGTTGATAGGCGCTACGGCCGCTTTCCAGCGTTCAGTCCTTGCCGAAGAGGATGGATGGACGGCGGCCGCCGATAGTCCGGATCGCACCTATTTAGACATCATGGCCTGACGCGCTCTGCATCAGGCACCGAGATAATTTGAGGGAGGGGTCTGCCTCCCGGTATCGTGGAGTACGCACCGAGGCGCGCCTTGCCACATGCAGAGTGCACCGCGGTGTATTTCTGCAAGCCATCTGTGGAGGCAGACCATGAATAAGCATAGCACTTCCTATATCGGACTCGATGTTCACAAGGACTCCATCGCCGTCGCCGTGGCAGAGCCCGGGCGCAAACCGCCGCGGTTCGTGGGCACCGTGACAACGGTGCCATCTTCCCTTACCAAATCGTTGCTGCATGTGGCCGATAAGGCCCACGCACACATCGTTTACGAGGCCGGCCCCAGCGGCTACGGCTGGGCGCGCTACCTGCGCAGCCAAGGCTGGGATTGTGACGTTATCGCTCCCTCGCACATCAACCGCTGTGCAGCCGACAAACGGATTAAGACCGACCGGCGCGACGCCCTGCTGCTGGCGAAGGAATCCCGTGCCGGCAACCTGGTCAGCATTGTCGTGCCCGATGCGCGCGACGAGGCAATCCGAGACCTCGCTCGCACGCGAGCCGATGCGGTGTCGGCCCGTTTGCGGGCGCGCTTGCAACTGCAAGCGATGCTGCTGCGCCACGGGCGCAACTACAACGGCAAGTGTCACTGGACCCGCGCTCATGAGCGTCATCTTGCCTCTGTGCGCTTCGATCACCCGGCCCAGGACATCGCCTTCAACGAGTACCGCCAGGCTGTCACCAGCGCCGATGAGGCGCTGAAACGGCTGACCGAGGCGCTGGATGTCCAGTGTCGGGAATGGCGCATGCGCCCTCTCGTCGAGGCCATCATGTGCCTGCGAGGTTTTGACACCATCGCCGCTACCACCTTCGTAGCCGAGATCGGTGACCTGACTCGCTTCGCCAAACCGGCTTCGTTGATGGCTTACCTTGGCCTGGTACCCTCCGAGTACTCCAGTGGTGCCAGCCGCAGCCAGGGCAGTATCACCAAGACGGGCAACAAGCACGCCCGACGCATCCTGGTGGAAGCGGCCTGGAACTACCGTCACAAGGCGCATGTCAGCCGGGAGCTCCAGATCCGCCAGCAAGGACAGCCCAAGGTCATCCGCGATATTGCCTGGAAGGCGCAACTGCGCCTGGCCCAGCGCTACTACCGCCATCTGCGCATGGGGCGAAAGCTCCACCAGAACAAGGTCTGTATCGCCATCGCCCGCGAGCTGGCGGGCTTCATCTGGGATATCGGGCGTCATGTCGAACTGGCTGAACAGTGAATCACTGTCGACCGTCGACGTCGCGTGGAGGTGCCGCCATGAGCTGACAGCGCCACACCGCTGAACACTGGATCGGCAAGGCGATGCGAGGGAACGACGAGGGGAATCCTCGACGCTTTTATGTGGGCATCTTCCCCGATGATCCCCGTCCCTAGACCGAGGCAGCCCCGCGAAGAAGAGATGAAGTGCGGTAGCCAACCCGCGGATATCAGAATGATCCATCGTCGCGAAGGTCGCCCTTGCGTCGCCTTGCTCATCCCGTGTTATTCGGACATCCCGATCCACACCCTTCATCTCTTCGTGACTCAACGAGAAACGGCTTCGTGCCTGTTGACAGAAAAGGCCATATCAGAAAAGGCCATATCAGAAGCGGTATTTTGCCTGAAGCTCTACGCTGCGGGGCGGATCGATATGCTGGAAGTAGCTGCCACTAAAGCCCATCTGCGACAGGGGAATGTCGTTACCCCAGGTGGTGGTTTTTTCGTCGGTCAGATTTTTCCCGATCAGGGCGACACTCCAGATATCGGCCATATTGGACAATTCAATACGCGCCGACAGTTTCCAGTACGCATCCTGGTCTACCGCCGGATCGTGGTCATTGGCAACCACATAGGCATCCGAATAGACTGCATCCAGTCCAAACTTTAGCTCCGCGCTGTCGCCGGCGGACATGAAGTATTCCGCCGAAAGGTGACTGGACCAGTCCGGGGCGAACTGCAGCGCCTGTCCTTTCAGGTCCTGGACACAAGTCGATCGCGAGCCGCCGGCCGCAATCCAGGCCATCACGCCGGGCTCACTGCAGGCCGCATCCGGAAAGTTCGTATATTCGGTGTCCAGGTAAGCCAGCGCGCCGGATAGGGTTAGATTGTCGGTAACGGCTATCGAACCATCCACCTCCATGCCCATGGTTTCCGATTTCGCCGCATTTCCCACCACGAAGGCGATATTGCCGTCGAATGAGCTTACCTGAACATCCTCGAACTTGTTGAAAAACGCCGCCGCGTTGAGACGCGCCCTGCCGTTCCACAGCGACATCTTGGTTCCGAGTTCCAGCCCCTCGACCGTCTCGTCATCAAATTTTGCCACGTCGGTACGGCCCAGGCTGTTACCTTCATCGAATCCGCCGGCTTTATAGCCGGTGGCCGCCTTGACATAGAGCATGACGTCGTCGTTCATATCCCACTGGACCGTAAGGTCACCGGTCCACTGGTCCTGGTCGATTTCGTTATCGAAAGCGGGATCAAAGGTGCAGGTGTAGGCCACGCCGCGACAAACCGTGGCGCCGCTGCCGTCGAAAACGTGGTCGGTAAACAGCCCGAGCACCCCATCGTAGATGCCCGCGAGTTGCTGATTGCGCCGGGTCGTCATCAGATCGTTCACCATGACGGTTTTATTGAGTTCTTTTTGGTCCTTGCTATACCTCAAGCCACCTATCACCCGTAGATCGGCCGTTATATGCCAGGTCACCTGGGTGAAGGCCGACAAGGTCTTGCTATCCTGTTGCAGATCGCTGGTACCGGTTCCGTCAAATGCGCCGCCGCCGACACCAATGGCGGAAAATACAACATCGCTATACCGGTAGTGATTCAAATCCTCGCTCTGATAGTAAACACCCGCGATATACTCCACCGCTCTGTCGAGGGGGGAGGACAGCAGTATTTCCTGGCTGAACTGCTTGTGTTCCTCCTCCCGACCGTTACCCAGTATGAGCAATGGGCCGATATCGGCGTCGACATAGTTGTTCCACTCATACTTGATGTAGCCGGTGGTGGATCTGAGCGTATGCTCGCCGAGTGCCCATTCCAGCGTCAGGGTGCCAACATCCCACTCGCTGTCTTGCATTTCCTCCCCGGGCCGGACACCCCCGATGCTGCGCGATGATTTGTGATAGTCGAATCCCGGCTCGAAATCCGGATCGACCGCGCGGTACATCTGTATCGCAAGGTCGCTGGCGGCGGATATCACATTGTTGCGCCCGCGATTTTCCGATTCGCCGTGTTCGTACTTGACGTACAAATCGAGATTGTCCGCGGCTTTCCAGTCAAATAGCAGCCTCGCTATCGCATCCCTGGTTTCGGGCTCGTCCTTGCCGGTCAGGCGGTTGTCAACGTAACCGTCACTTTCGTCCCGCATCACCATTGCCCTCATTCGGAAATCTTCGGTGATGGGCCCGGAAGCAATCAGCGTGGTTCGCCAGCGATCGAATTTCGGCTCCAGCGAGCCGGAAATTTCCGCCTCGAATTCATCAGTCGGCCGGGCGGTAGTAATGTTGATGGCACCGGCAATGGTGTTTTTTCCAAATAGCGTGCTCTGAGGACCCTTGAGAACCTCCACCCTCGCGATATCGAGAAAGGCATTGCGTGACGCCTGTCCACGGCCAAAATATATGCCGTCGATGAAGGTGCCCACCGACTGTTCAAAACCATAGTTCACGCCGGAACCGACCCCGCGGATAAACAACTGGTCACCCACGGTTGCCTCGGCAATGTGCACGTTGGGCATATAAACCGTCAGATCCTCCAGCGAGCCTATCCCCTGTTCGCTTATCTTTTCTCCTGTCACCACCGACAGGGCAATAGGCACATCCTGCATGCCCACCTCGCGCTTGGTTGCCGTTACTACAACTTCCTCCAGCGTCGATTGGGCAACCAGAGGCGCGGAGGCTATTGCAGCTGTCAGGCAAATAGTGCAAGGGGCTATCATCGGACGGACCATTCGATACATGCTACGCATTCCTGTTGTGATTATTCGACACGATCAACTCCAGGTGCCCATCCCACTCGTGGGGCAGGCGGCAATCAACCAACAGCGGTCGACTGCCTTTCCCAGGTTAACTGTCCTTTGTTGCTCATGTACCCAGCCCGGCGGATGGGAAAGGAGGGGGCAAAAGCGCCTTTCCGCGCCGTTAATTTCAGCAAACCGGTCTTGCGACAGTCATCGCCTTTAAAGTTATAAGGGATGGAAGATCGCGTCCACGTTCAATGGAACTATATTGGGATGACTGGCTGGATTGGGACGACTGGCTGGCAAGGAAAAATGGCAACGCAGGGGAAGGCGCCGGACTATACGCTGCAACAACGCAGGCCGACGCAGTAACTGGCCAACGTCAACGAGCCTCACTCGTCGACATTGATAAATATCCAGGGACCGTGAATGTACATGGTTGGATGGAAGGATTTTTCGAGCAAGGAATTTACCTGGCGGCCCTGGACACTGGTCACTCGATTAGGCTCGGTCAGAAAATGATAACCGATCGCGCCAACTCACCCCGGCGAATCTCGTCGAATGCCTCATTGATTTGCTCAAGACCAATACGCTGGGAAATCATTTCGTCAAGTTTCAACCGTCCTTGAAGATAAAAATCGACCATTTTCGGGATATCGATCGGAAACCTGTTGGAGCCCATTCTTGAACCCTGTATGCGCTTTTCCGCTATAAACTGTATAGGATCTATTTCAATTTTTACACCGGGCTTTGCCGCACCCACCACTGTTGCGGTACCACCCCTGGCAAGCATGGCAAATGCCTGCTCGATCGTTTTCTTCATGCCGACACATTCGAATGCCTTGTTTACACCCTTGCCATTGCTTAATTCCAGTAGTTGCTGCACCGGATCGTCACAGCTGGCATTAATGGTATCTGTGGCACCAAAGTTCCTGGCCATTGCCAGCTTTGTTTCCTGTGTATCAACAGCAAAAATACGCCCGGCTCCGGCGATGGCGGCGCCATTGATGGCCGACAGGCCAATACCTCCGCAGCCGATTATCGCCACCGTTTCGCCCGGCCTGACGCCGGCCGTATTGATCACAGCGCCGGCACCGGTGGTTACCGCACAGCCGAGCAGGGCAGCGCGATCCAAAGGCATATCGCGATTGATGGCGACCAGTGCATGCTCGTGTACCAGCATTTGTTCGGCAAAGGCCGACAAGTTCATAAATTGGTGAATCGCTTTGCTCTGGCCCGTCAATTTTGACTCCTCGCCCTCCTGCCGTTGCGTTTCCGGGGATTCACACAGCGACAAGTGTCCGGACAGGCAGTGTTCGCAGTGACCACAGTAGGCGGAAATACAGGTGACAATATGGTCTCCTGGACGAACCGTCCGCACGTCGGCGCCCACCTGCTCGACCACCCCCGAGGCCTCGTGGCCTAGCACCACCGGCATGGCAAAGGGTAGGTAACCTTCCGCGAAGTGCAAATCGGAATGACAGACGCCAACAGCCGCCGTCCGCACCAATACCTCTCTCGGGCCCGGTTTGCTTATCTGAACCTCTTCTATCGTCAACGGGGTTCCTGTCGCATGTAAAACCGCAGCTTTCATATGTTTCCTCTCAGTAGTGTCCGGTTAGGAATTAGAAGTTGATGAATTTTTCATTTGAATACAATGCCTTGCGCCGACTTTAGCAGGCCATTGAAAAACTGGTGAGATTAAACACTTTTCAATTCACCGTGAACGCAACCGGTGCTCCTTGGAGCAGTGCCGCATTTTCATGTGCTGGCCACTCAATGACCTGTCGAGCCGGCAAGCAACGCGTCCGCAGTCTGAATTCGGCTCATATCCATACAGATCGAGGCCACATTGGCCGCCCTGTGCGATCATTGCGCTACCAACGTGCGCATTCGCACCAGGTTGTAAGCTGCCATCGCCAGAGTGAAGCGCTGGTCGACGCGCTCCAGGCCCCTGAACATCAATTGGCGCAGTCCACCGATGGTCTTCACCCAGCCAAAGCATTGCTCGATACATTTTCGCTTTCGCATCGAGATGTCGTACCCGGGGTGCCGTGTCGTTCTGTCGTCGATCGCGGAGCCACCGGTGCGTTTCGTGTTCTGCGCTACATGCGGCGTCACACGAAGGGATCGACAGTCTGTGACAAAACCTCGGGTGTCATAACCTTTGTCGGCACCCAGTGTCACCCGTTTGCCCTCGCCAATGTCGCCAAGCATCGACGCAGCCGCCTCACGTTCTGCTTTACCCGTTGCATGGGTTGTACGCACGTTCACGATCAGGGAATACCGGTTGTCGCTGAGCGCATGGCCAAGGTACGCCAGTTCAGCCGCAGTGCCTCGCGTCTTCTTGTAGATTCGACTGTCCGGATCCGTGGTGGACGCATGCGTCTTGTTGCTGCGCTTCTCACCGTGCCAGTCATCCGGCGGTCGATCATTGTCAGATCCGTCCTTTCGGCGGATGCTCTTGTGGCCCGCCCAGGCCTTCAGCAGCGTACCATCAACGCTGAAGTGCTCACCGGAGAGAAGACCTTCCTGTTCGGCC
>JBKDZQ010000553.1:0-2888 GCA_047971325.1 Parahaliea sp. | reverse complement strand
AGTCAATTCGAGGCTGCAAAAAGCCGCCGGCAACGTGCGTCTGCCGGGCTTCCGGCCGGGCAAGGTGCCGTTGAAGGTTATGCGCCAGCGCTTTGGTGCCGGGGTGCGCCAGGAAGTCCTGGGCGAAGTGATGAGCAAGTCCTTCCAGGAAGCCGTGGTGCAGGAGAAGCTGCGCCCGGCGGGCCAGCCCAGCATCGAGCCGAAGAACCTGGAGGCCGGCAAGGATCTTGAATATGTCGCCACTTTCGAGGTTTTCCCCGAGGTGGAAGTGGCGCAAATGAAGGACTTTGCCATCGAGCGGCCGGTCGCCGCGGTGACCGATGCCGATGTGGACAACATCATCGAGGTGTTCCGCAAGCAGCAGGGCAGCTGGGATGCGGTGGAGCGCGCCGCCGCCCTGGGTGACCGGGTGAACATTGATTACACCGGCACCCGCGACGGCGCGGCCTTTGAAGGCGGCAGTGCCCAGGACAGCGACCTGGAGCTCGGTTCCGGCCGCATGATCCCCGGCTTTGAAGACGGCATCGTCGGCATGACCGCCGGCGAGGAAAAGACCCTGTCGCTGACCTTTCCCGAGGACTACCACAACGACGAGCTCAAGGGCGCCGCGGTGGAATTTGTGGTCAGGCTCAACAAGGTGAGTGCCCTGACCCTGGCGGAACTGAACGAGGACCTGTTCAAGATCTACGGCGTGGAAGAGGGCGGTGAGGCCCAGTTTCGCAAAGAAGTCACCGAGAACATGGCCCGGGAACTGAAAAACGCCATCCAGGGCAAGGTCAAGCAGCAGGTAATGGACGCCGTGCTGCAGGCGCACAGCTCGCTGGAAGTGCCCAGGGCGCTGATCGCCCAGGAGGTCGATGTGCTGCGCCGGCAGATGTTCCAGCAGTTCGGTGGCAGCGCGGGGCAGGATCTGGATTTGAAATCGCTGCTTCCCGACGATATGTTCTCCGAAAATGCCGAGCGCCGCGTCAAGCTGGGCCTGATCCTGTCGGAGATGATCAGCCAATTCGAACTCAGGGCCGATGCCGACAAGGTGCGCGCCACCATCGAGGAAATGGCGTCCACCTACCAGGAGCCCGAGGAAGTGGTGAACTGGTACTACTCCAATCAGGAGCAGCTTGCGTCGGTTGAATCCAAGGTTCTGGAGGATTCGGTGGTTGAAAAACTGCTGGAGAGTGCCCAGATTACCAGCAAGGAGTGCAGCTATCAGGAGGCCATCGGCCAGGCCCGGCAGCCCGCCGCCTGAGCTTGCGCTCCCGGGGGCGACCACCGGTCACCCCCTTCATTGTTGAATCCACACACGGGGACGTGTCCATGCCTTACCACTTTGATGGCACCAACAAGCACACTATTTCCAATCTGGGCCTTATTCCCATGGTGGTCGAGCAGACCTCCCGGGGGGAGCGTTCCTACGACATCTACTCCCGCCTGCTGAAAGAGCGGGTGATTTTCGCGGTGGGTCCGGTCGAGGATCACATGGCGAACCTGATCGTGGCCCAATTGCTGTTCCTGGAGTCGGAAAACCCCGACAAGGACATTCACCTCTATATCAACTCGCCGGGGGGTTCGGTGACCGCCGGTCTGTCCATCTACGACACCATGCAGTTCATCAAACCCGACGTCAGCACCATGTGCATCGGCCAGGCAGCGTCCATGGGTGCCTTCCTGCTCTGCGGTGGCGCCAAGGGCAAGCGCTTCGCCCTGCCCAACGCCCGCACCATGATTCACCAACCCAGCGGCGGCGCCCACGGTCAGGCCACGGACATCGACATTCACGCCCGGGAAATCCTGATTATCCGCCAGCGGCTGAACCAGCTGATGGCTGAGCACACCGGCCAGGATATCGCCACCATCGAGCGCGACACCGAACGCGACCGCTTCATGGATGCCCAGCAGAGCCGTGAATATGGCCTGGTTGACCAGGTGGTGGCCAGTCGCCAGTTGCCCGTGAACTGATCGCCACTATTGTCTCTGGGAGCTTTCCGGGCTTGCAAAGCGCGGGAAAAACCCCCATCTTAGGGGCGACTAAACGCGATAAATCGATTGAAAGGATGTAGGTCGTTTGAATGAGTGATGAAACCACCAAGTCTGGTGATGATGGCAGCAAATTGCTGTACTGCTCTTTTTGTGGCAAGAGCCAGCATGAGGTCCGCAAGCTGATTGCCGGACCATCGGTGTTCATTTGTGATGAATGTGTAGATCTGTGCAACGATATCATTCGCGAAGAAGTGCAGGAAAACAGTTCTGACGCCAAGCAGGATCAGCTACCCGTACCACAGGAAATTAAGGCCATCCTGGATGAATACGTCATTGGCCAGCAGCGTGCCAAAAAGGTGCTGTCGGTGGCGGTCTACAACCACTACAAACGGCTGCGCCACGGCCAGAGCCGCAACGAAGATGTGGAGCTGGGCAAGAGCAATATCCTGCTGGTGGGCCCCACCGGCAGCGGCAAGACTCTGCTGGCGGAAACCCTGGCCCGGCTGCTGGATGTGCCGTTTACCATCGCTGACGCCACCACCCTCACCGAGGCGGGTTATGTGGGCGAGGATGTCGAGAACATCATCCAGAAACTGCTGCAAAAATGCGACTATGACGTGGAAAAGGCCCAGGTGGGCATCGTCTACATCGACGAGATCGACAAGATTTCCCGCAAGTCCGACAACCCCTCCATCACCCGCGATGTGTCGGGGGAGGGCGTGCAGCAGGCGCTGCTGAAGCTGATCGAGGGCACCGTGGCATCGGTGCCACCGCAGGGGGGGCGCAAGCACCCGCAGCAGGAGTTCCTGCAGGTTGATACCTCCAACATCCTGTTCATCTGCGGCGGCGCCTTCGCCGGTCTCGACAAGGTCATCCGCAACCGTTCCGAGAAGGGCGGTATCGGTTTCGGT
>JBKDZQ010000552.1:0-2864 GCA_047971325.1 Parahaliea sp. | reverse complement strand
TACTACGGGGGCGTGGCCATCCACCAGATGTCGATGAGCGGCCTGATTGTGGCGCTGGGACTGGTGGTGGATGGCTCCATCGTGATGAGCGATGAAATCCGCAAGCGCCTGCTGCGCGGGGATACACCGATGGCAGCCATTATCGGCTCGGTGGACCGGCTGCGCGTACCCCTACTGTCCAGCACCGTCACCACCATCCTCGCCTTCATGCCGCTGGTGGTGCTGCCAGGGCCCTCAGGGGATTTCATGGGCAGCATCGCCAGGGCGGTGGTGGTGATGCTCGGCTCCTCTTTGTTGCTGGCGATGACCCTGACCCCGGTGCTCGCCGCCCGCCTGCTGCCGGCGGGACTGGCGAAGGAGCACCGCTGGTGGGAACAGGGGCTGGACAGCGGCAAGCTCGGCCGCTGGTTCCGTGACACTCTGGATCTGGCCCTGCGCTATCCGGCAGGTTCGGCCGCCCTGGCCCTGGCCCTGCCACTGTGCGGTTTCCTGGCCTTTCCCAGCCTCACCGCCCAGTTCTTCCCCAGCACCGATCGCAACCAGATGTATGTGCAGGTGAAGCTGCCCGACGGCCGCTCCATCTATGACACCGCCACGCTGGTGCAGCAACTGGACACACGACTGCGCGCCGAGCCACTGGTGTCGCGGGTGGACTGGACCCTGGGCGAGAGCGCCCCGCCCTTCTACTACAACATGTACCGCACCCGCGAGGGCATCCCGAGCTGGGCCGAGGCGCTGGTGATGACCCGGGATGAAAAGCGCACCGATGAGCTGATCCGGCGCCTGCAGAAGGAAGTGGACCGGGACTTCCCCCAGGCGCGCATCATCGTCCGCGGCATCGACCAGGGGCCACCGGTGATGGCACCGCTGGAGGTGGAAATCTACGGCCCCAACTTGGAGCAGCTGCGGCACCTCGGCGAAACCTTCCGCCAGCGCCTGGAGCAGGTGTCGGACGTCACCCACACCAACGCCAGCCTGTCCGGTGGCGCCCCCAAACTGGTGTTCGCGCTGGACGAGGCCCAGGCCCGGCTGGCCGGGCTCAGTCTGGTGGATGCCGCCAACACCCTGGACGCCAGCCTGCGTGGCCTCACCGGCGGGGAAATGCTGGAAGACACCCAACGCCTGCCGGTGCGGGTGCGGCTGGAAGAGGGCCAGTGGTCGCGGGCCGAGGACATCGCCTCCCTGCGCATTGCCGGCAGTGGTGCGGCGGCCAATGTCGCCCTGGGCGCCCTGGGCGAACCCCACCTGCTGCCCTCCTCCAGCCCGATCTCACGCAAGGACGGCGAGCGCGTGAACACCGTGCAGGCCTACCTGACCCGGGGCGTGCTGCCGGAAGAGGCCCTGAAGAGCCTGCGGGCCAACCTGGCGGCGAACCCGATTCCGCTGCCCGACGGCTACCGCTACCAGTTCGGCGGCGATGCCGACATCCGCGCCGACGTGGTGGGCTTCATCATGGCGCCCATGGGCATGATCATGGCGGCCATGCTGGCCACCATCGTGCTCACCTTCAATTCCTGGCGCCTGTCGGCCATCGCCGGCCTGGTGCTGCTGTGCTCGCTGGGCCTCAGCCTGCTGTCACTGGCCCTGTTCGGCTACCCCTTCGGGGTGCAGGCGCTGATCGGGGTAATCGGCTCCATCGGGGTATCCATCAACGCCGCCATCATCATCATGACCGCCCTGCAGGAAGACCCGGCCGCCAGCGATGGCGAACCACTGGCCATCCGCAATGTGGTCATGGGCTGCAGCCGCCATATCGTGTCCACCACCGTGACCACCTTTGGCGGCTTCCTGCCACTGATCCTGGAGGGCGGGAAGTTCTGGCCCCCCTTCGCCATGGCCATCGCCGGTGGCGTGCTGCTGTCGACGGTGATCTCCTTCTTCCTGGTGCCGCCGCTGTTCCGGGTGGCGGTGGGGATGGGGCGCAGATCCGTCGACACTACCGGCGCCCATGCCTGAGGCATTCGTGTTCGGGGAACCGCTTGCCGGCGAGCAGACGATGCCTGAAACGCCACGCTGCCAACGAAACCGGGAATCTGACGGCCGCGTTCATCCGGATGATGCGGGCATCGCGCTATTCGCCCTTGCCGTCCTCGTTCACCCACTCCAGGTAGCGCCCGTACTCCTTGCGCAAACGGGTCGGCAGAGTGGAGGAAGCTTCGCTGAGACGCTCCAGGTCCGGGTGACAGATCAGGTCCGTGGCCTCCCGGTCACTGTCCGGGGCCAGGCCGACCTCCAGGTAGAGTTCGTCGAGGTCGTTCAGGGTGTCGCAGGCGAGCTTCAGCTCGTAGGTGGTCACGCCGATGATCACCGCCCAGCCAAAAAACGGCACCGCCTCCGCCGGCAGCGAACCGATGTTGGCCGCCGCCGCCCGCACCGTCCGCTTGCGGATATTGCCACCGACCTTGCGCAGCTTGCCCTGCTGTAGCGCCAGGCGTTTCTGCTGCGCCGCAATCCGGGTGGCCTGGGCCTTCTGGCGCTGCTCCATCACACCGTAGACCGAGCGCACGCCGACCGCGCCGAGCAGGCCCGACAGCGCCGCGGTGGCGGTGCTCCAGGTCAGGGTGAGGATGTTCGCCAGCAGTAGCGCGGCGAACAGTAGCCAGCGTAGTAATCGCATTATCATGGTTGGATTATCTGGCGGGGGTAGAAGGATTCGAACCCTCGACCCACGGCTTAGAAGGCCGTTGCTCTATCCGACTGAGCTATACCCCCGGGGATGGGCAGGCATTATACCGGCGCGGCTCGCCGAGCTGAACCGCGCCGCCGCGACTGGAGAGGGAAAAATGGGGTGGCCGAAGGGTCTCGAACCCTCCACCTTCGGAGCCACAATCCGATGCTCTACCTGATGAGCTACGGCCACCACT
>JBKDZQ010000551.1:0-5475 GCA_047971325.1 Parahaliea sp. | reverse complement strand
TTTCGGGCCAGTGCACCCAGCTGCCACCGCTTGAGATGACCAGTGGCATGTAGCGACAACAGGGTGGCCTCGAAGGTTTCCCGCAGGGGGCGATAACCTAATCCCAGGGTTTTCAGGGTATGAGCGTCGTTCATTACCACCCAGTGGGTGGCGTAGCGCATGCCTTCCTCTGTGATCGGCAGGTCGATGGCCAGAAAACGGCCCATTTTGTCCAGCAGCTTGCCGGCGAGCCGGGGTACCCCGGGCATGACCGGCAGTGGCATGAAAAAACGGCCGGTCAGCTCGCTCAGCAGCTTGCCGTGGTCCCGCCAGGCCAGAAAGGTGCCGCCCAGGGGAAAGCGCAGGCTGTGCGGCTGCTGCTGGAGAATGTGCAGGTGGGCCTGGGCCAGGTCACGCACGTCGATATACTGGTTGCCTGAGGACATGATGGGGGTGAGCCCGGCCATCATAGAGATCAGCCCCCGGTGGGGCTCGGTCAGCCCCGGATCCTCCGGGCCGATCACAGAACCGGGGTAGGTGATGTAGAGCGGTGCCCCCTGTTCCTGCAGGTCCCGGGCGTAGCGCTCTCCGGCAATCTGCGAGCGGCCGTAGCCACTGCGCACGTTCTGCGAGCCCGGCGGCGAGTTTTCGTCGAGGTACTGCGCCGAACTGTCATACAGGGCAGTGATGCTGGAAACGTAGATGATCGTTGCCACATCGGCCTCAAGGGCGGCGTCCATGACAGTGTGGGTGCCCTCGGTGTTCTTGTTGAACACGGCCTCGGCAGCACCCTGGGAAGTGGATGCCACGGCGGCGCTGTGAATCACTGCGTCGCAGCCCGCCACTGCCTTGCGTACACTGCCGGCGTCGCCGATATCGCCGCGCACCACGCGGGTCAGCCGGTCGCTGCCGAACAGGCTGTGGGTTTTGTCCAGGCTGCGCACCAGCAGGGTGACCTCGTGGCCGGCGGCGAGCAGGGCGCAGGTGGTGTGATAGCCAACGAAACCGGTACCCCCGGTGACCAGTACATGCATGACTTAGCTACTCCTGTTGATGCCCCTGGGGCGAGCCTTGCCCCGGGTGGCGGGTTTGCGTTTGCTCTGGCCACTGCCGGCTGTCGCGCTAGGGGAGCCGGGCGCCCGATCCGGGTCCGCCTTCGCGACCTCGCCCAGCAGCACCTCGCAGGCCTTGTCGCGGAATGCCTGCAGGCACTGGGCGTAATGCTCGGGTCGGGCAGCATTTCGCGGCAAGCGGTAAAGAACAGGGTAATGGTGCCCTTCCTGTTGTGTACGGTCGAGTAAATAACGTGGAATAGCCCCATGTTTGGCATCAGCGGACCAAGGCTGAAGCCGCTGATCACCCGCACCCCGGTATCGCAAGAGCCTGTTTCAGGAGCGCGGCGGGAGCTCGCCGGCAAAGAAACGCCGCGGGTTATCCACCAGCATGGTGTCGATCTGGGCCTGGCTGACGCCGGAGGCCAGTAACTGGGGCACGATGTTGCGGTGGAAGTGGGTGGGGTTGAACAGTATGTCCGGGTCCATGGTCTCCACCAGTTCGCGGGGGAAAGGTTCGCCGCGGGTACACCAGACGCTATCGTGGGATATCACGATCTGTCCTTCCCGCTGTTTGCGCAACAGCCTCACCAGTGATTCCACGCGCTGTGCGTCCGGCATCAGTATCTCCAGCCCAAAGCGGTCGAAGCCCAGGTAGGAGCCGCGATCGACAATGCCCAGATGGTAGTCGTGGTCGGCGCTGCCGCAACTGTGTCCGATGATGATGCGGTGGGCGGGCACCCCCCGATCAAGCAGGAAGCGCTGCTGGACATCGCCCATGGTGCCCTGGTCGGTGTGGGTGGTGATCGGGGCGCCGGTTTCGCGGGCGGCCAGGGCGGCCGCCTCCAGTACGGTGTATTCGTAGTCGGTGATCTGGCCAAGGCTGGTGGCCACCTTGATGATGCCGGCTTTCACTCCGGTGTCGCCGATGCCCCGGGTCAGCTCGGAGATGAACACCTCCGCCATCGCCTCCATCGCCGTGCCGAGCTCGCGCCGATAGTGCCAGTAGGCAAAGCCGCCCTCGTCCTGTTTGTACAGGCCGGTGGCGCAGATGATATTGAAGCCGGTGCGCTCCGCCACCTCCTTCGCCAGGGTGACATCGCGGCCCAGGTCGTTGGGACAGGGGTCGAGCAGGGTGCGGATGCCCAACGCCTGCATGGCGGCGATTTTCTCTTTGCAGATGGCGATGATCTGCTCCCGTCCCGGGCCCGGGTGCAGGGTGTCGGCCTCCCATCCCGGATAGCCGATCAGCAGGTGTTCGTGCATCAGGGTAACCCCGAGCCGATCGACGTCCAGGGGGCCGGTAACGGTGTTGACGGTGGTGTTCATGGGAGCCTTTTGTCCTTGTTCCAGTGCTGTCAGGGGAGCTGCGCCGGTCTGTTTGCGACGACCTGGGCCGGGGGTGCGACGAATGGCGATGGGATGCATTGTGCCGCAATATCGGGGTGCTATAGTAATGTATAACACTTGGGGCGAGCCGACCGGCTAGCGGCCTGGCCTGTCCACGGTGATACGGGAGAAGGTGGAGGGCGGCGGAATGAGCAGAATGAACGACACGGGCATTGTGTGGCGACGACTTGGCGTGGCCCTGCTGGCCTGCCTGGCCCTGCCCCTGCACGCCGAAACACGGCGGGTCGAGGGGCTGGAATTTGACGCCGTAGTGGTGTACGGCGACGTGGCGGTGGAGATCAGTCAAAGCAACAGCGAGAGTGTGGAACTGCTGATGCGCGGTGATAGCGCCGTGCTGGACCGCCAGCCCTTTCTGGTGGAAGACCGGACCCTGGTGCTGGGCCGCAGCCGCAGCCACCCCGGCGATGATTTCAGCGGCATCAAGTTCCGCCTGCGCACACCGGCGCTGGAGCACCTGGAGTCACGGGGAGGCGGCGAGATCTATGTCCGGCCCCTGCGTTGCAGCAGGCTGTTTATATCCCTTGCCGGTAGTGGCACGGTGCGCCTTTACCAGGTGGACGCCGGGGACACCGTCTTGCAACTGGGCGGGTCGGGGGATGTGCAACTTGCCGAACTGTCCACCGACAAGCTGTCGGTCGCCCTGTCGGGTTCCGGCGATATCCAGTTTGGCACATTGACGGCCAGGGCTATCGAGCTTTCCCTGCAGGGTTCTGGCGGTATTTCACTGACCACTGCCGCGGCCGGAGATACCCGGACTGCGGGCAGTCGGGTTGAAACACTGGCAGTGAGCGTCATTGGCTCGGGCGACGTTGCCTTTGACGATCTCCCGGTTGCTCACGTCAGTGTCAATATCGTTGGCTCCGGTGACGTCCGCGTCGGCGAGCTGCAGGCGCTGGAGGCCAGTATCCTGGGCAGTGGCGATGTGATCTATGCCGGCGCACCTGAGATTCGCGAGAAAGTGCTGATTGGCGCCGGCGAGCTGCTTCGCCGGCGCTGAGTGCGACTTGCCACAGGACGTCGGGACGATGGAATGGAACGACCGGGAACCGATTTACCTTCAGCTGAGGGAGCAGGTGGTGCAGCGCATCATGGACGGCAGTTTTGCCGAAGGGGCGGCGGTGCCCTCGGTGCGCCAGGTGGCCGCCAGCTACCACATCAATCATCTGACCGTGGGCAAGGCCTATCAGGAACTGGCGGATCTGGGACTGTTGGAGAAGCGCCGGGGCCTGGGTATGTTCGTTGCCGCTGGCGCCCGCAAACTGCTGTTGCGCGACGCCCAGTCGCGCTTTCTGGGCGAGGAATTGCCGGCTTTCGCCGAGCGGGTGCACTTGCTGGGACTGGAAATGGACGAGGTGGTGCATCGTCTGCAGGCGCGTGGGGGGAGGAGATGAACACGGTGATAGAGGCGCGGGGGCTCAGCCGCCGCTTCCGGCAGGTACAGGCGGTGGAGGGTGTCGACCTGCGCCTTGCCGCCGGGACCGTACTTGGCCTGATCGGCCCCAACGGTGCCGGCAAGACCACGCTGCTGCGCTCCCTGCTGGGCCTGACCGATTGCGAGGGTGAAGTGGCGGTGTTGGGGCTGGACCCGCGCCAGCATCATGCCCGCCTGATGCAGCATGCGTGTTTCATCGCCGATACCGCCGTGCTGCCGCGCTGGATGACGGTGCTGCAGTTGCTGGACTATGTGTCCGGTGTCCACCCGCGCTTTCGCCGCGCCCAGGCAGAGCACTTCCTGGCCACTACCGAGGTGGCGCCGGGGCGGCGGGTGGGCGGGCTGTCCAAGGGCATGATGGTGCAGCTGCACCTGGCCCTGGCGATGGCGATAGACGCCCGCGTGCTGGTTTTGGACGAGCCCACCCTGGGGCTGGATATCCTGTTCCGCAAGCGTTTCTACGAGCAGTTGCTCAACGATTACTTCGACGACGAGCGCACCATCATCATCTCTACCCATCAGGTGGAGGAAGTGGAACATATCCTGACCCGGGTGGCTTTCATGCACCGCGGTCGGCTGGTGTTGCAGGAGGATATGGCGAGCCTCGAGGCCCGCTATCTGGAGTTGCACGCGGTGGGAGAGAAGGTGGCGCGGGCCGAGGCCATTCCCCACGTCGGCTCGCGTCCCATTCTGGGCGGGCGTGCCCTTATCTATGAGAATGTAGACCGCGCCCTGCTGGCCTCCCTGGGTGAGGTGCGCAGTCCCAGGCTGTCGGATCTGTTTGTCGCCAGCATCGGCGGGGGGATCAATCATGGCTGATACACCGATGCGGCGCTGGTTCACCCTGCTGCGCAGGGAGTTGCAGGAATGCCGGGTGTCGCTGCTGTGGACGCCGCTGCTGGTGGCACTGGTGCTGGCTGTGGTGCTGCTGGCCAGTACGCTGGTGGCCGGCCGTATCTCGGCGGTGGGAGAAGCATTCATGGAGGTGGTCACCCGGGAGGACAGCCTCGCCAATATGAATATCAGTATTGAAATTGGCGAATCCGTGGACGGCGAGGAGGTCAGCTACCGCATTACCCGCACCGATACGGCGGAGGACGATGATAGCTGGAATTTCTCACGCAGGTGGAGCTTCCAGCCCACGCCGCCGCCCCGGCAGCCCGACGCCGCGGCGTTTGTCGATGGCCAGCAGTACCCTTTCAATGTGGTGCTGACGCTGGTCAACATGCTGATGATGCTACTATTGCTACTGGTCAGCGTGAACTATCTGCTGGGCAGTCTCTACGACGACCGCCGCGATCGCTCCATCCTGTTCTGGAAATCGATGCCGGTATCGGAGTGGGAGGTAGTGCTGTGCAAGCTGCTGGTGGCGCTGCTGGTGGCGCCCCTGATCTACCTCGGAGTCAGCCTGCTGGCGCAGGTGCTCTGCACACTATTGTCGATGCTGCTGGCCGGGGCCGTGTGGCTGCGCCGGCATCGCTGGGAGATCTAGATCGCGGTGTGACGCCGGCGGTGGCCAACGCCATGTACCGGCTGACGGGCAAGCGGGTGCGGCAGTTGCCGCTGGCCTGGCCGGTGGCGGAGACCTTTTCCATCCGCCCC
>JBKDZQ010000550.1:0-2612 GCA_047971325.1 Parahaliea sp. | reverse complement strand
ACCACGTCGCCACTGCGGATGTCCTGACTGGCGATCACTTCCAGCAGGCGGGTTTTGCCGACCCGGGTGGTACCGACGACAAAGGTGTGGGCGACTCGTTCGGCCTGCTGCAGGGTGACGTCCTGTTCCTTCTCGAACAGGCCGACCCCGTGCAGTTCCGGGCTGCCCTCGACATAGGGCCGCGGTGGAAAGGGGTTCAGCAGCCACTGGCTGTTCAGTGGTGCCATCAGCGGTTTCAGGGGCGTGGTACTGACGGCGTCCACGGTCGCTCGTACGCCCCTATAGAACAGGCCGCGGCGGTCGAAATGGGAGTGCTCGGTGCGCTGGGTATCGGCGTAGCGCTGGGTATGCCGCGCATCCCACAGAAAACCCCGGCCCAGAAACAGCTCGCCTTGCGGGGCACGGAGTTTTTTAGGGTGGATGCGGTAGCTCGGCAGCATCCGTAAGCGACGCTGGTAGCGCAGCAAGCGGGTCATGCGCCGGGACAGCCACAGGGCGCGCACGAAGCAGGCAGCGGCCAGGCCATAACCGACACCGCCAGGCAACAACAGCACCTGGGGCGCGCCCACGCCCAGCAGGGCCAGCGCAATGTGTGTCGCAATGGCGGATTGCTCTACCGGTGGGCGCAGCAGGGCTTCGATCGGCGCGCTCATGGCCTGCCCTCCCCTGCCGGGTCGACGTCCAGGATGCCATGCGGTACCACCAACACGGGGTAGGTCGTGATGCCGTAGGCTTCCTTCAGGCCGGTGTCGGGATACAGCGCCAATGAAAGACCGGCGGCCAGCGCCTTATTTTGCAGTAGCAGCCAATCGTCCCGGTTCGCCGCCTGCACCACCATGCCCGTGGCATTGATTGACAGCAAGGTCGGCAGTGTCCTGGCCAGCCAGTCGAGGCTGGTGCCATCCATGCCCACAATAAAGAAGGGCTGTACCGGCGCCTCGATCCGCTGCACTACCGGCGATCCGCGCTGCAGTTGCCGGGGCATGAGGGGCAACCGAGTTTCAAGGGGCGTCACACCCCGCTTTGGCGTAGGGTTCGCGCGGCTGTCTTTTTGCGGCCTTGGTTGGGCGAGTGATTGCATATAAGGGGCCGCCGGCACCGCCTGTGCTCCGCTGTAAACCACCACCGGTGCCCTGGTGGGTTGCACGGCCTGAGCCGGCGCAAACGCCAACCCGATGAGTAACGGCAGGAAGTGAAGCGGCCTAATGCGCATCGGCCACCGCCAGTGCTTGGGGCTCGCTCCGCCCGGTGGACTTCTTGGCGTAGCGCGTATGCAGGGACCTCACCCGTTCGCGATAAGCCGCTGCTGTTGCCCGATCCACGTCGGTGGTCTCATTGGGGCGGTGATAGTGCCCCACCGCCAACCACCAATCACCGGACCTCTCAAAGTGTTCCTTAAGGAACGCGGCGGCGAGTTTGGCATTCACCACGGGGTCAGTAAGCCGCCAGGGCGAGTCAATCCGCTCGAACTGCCAGTACCAGTTGAGTTGCAGCGGCCCCACATCGACGCGCAATTGACCGTTTTGCAACGCCGTCATCAGGGCGGCGAACATGGCGTCGCGATCGGGGTAAAAATGGGCGTCGCCCGCGACGTTCAGGGTCCAGGGCCACGGCGCTAACTGCCCGTCCCGCTCCCGCCCGGACTCTGCCAACGCCATCGCATAGAAAATATCCCTGGGGACGCCGACGTAGTCAGCGACCACGTCATAGTGCGCACGGTCGGCAATCGCGAACATCGCAACGCCTCCCAGCACGGCGCCGACCAGCGCCTGCATCACTCGACGCGCGCCCATTGCCCTACCCCATCCCTGCGGTAGATAGCCGGCAGATCAACTTCCGTGCGGAATTGATCGCCGTGATTGAGTGTTGCCCTACCCTCGGCGAGCGCCTGTTCCAGCAATGGGACGTCCGCGGCCCAGTCACGCAGCGCGGCGTCATCGCCACGAGCGCCGACCACGTGCACATCGAGTTGGCCCGGATGACTCTGGAGCAGCTTAATCAAACGGTTGCGGCCCGTCGTACTGCCCAGCCTGAGAATTAGCGCGGTGCGTTGAATTAATTGGCCCACCGTCAGTGCCTGTTGGGGTAGACCGTTGGTCGTGAGGCGCGGCGTCTGTGGGTATAGGCGTTGCCAGGCGTCATCGACGGCGGCTTGAAAGGCGAGCTCCTTGCGAGTGCGTTCAAACTCGGCCTTGACGAATAGCTCGGCAAAACGCCGGCGTTCCGCCTCCGAATCCGTGCTCACCCCAAGCGCCGTGATGGGATCGAGCCCCGGCGACCATTGCCCGCGCCGGCCCGCCATGAGGCGTTGATAGCGCCGAAATTCGGCTTCACTGAGCCCCCAGGTCTGGGCGCTTTCAGCCAAAGGAATCTCGCGGGTGATGACGACCTCGGGCGATTCAGCGACCACGCCCCCGGACAGCACTGCCAGACCTGCCAGACCTGCCCGCCATCGCCACCTCATTGCGCCAACGTCCGCCCAATCGCCAGGTAGTCGACGTCGGGATCAAACCCATCGGCCTTGAGTGTTGTTTCCAACAGTAGATAGCAATCCCCCGGCACTTTCTCTCCTCTTTCCTCCAGCGGTGAATTCCATCTACCGGTAATCTAAA
>JBKDZQ010000549.1:0-4934 GCA_047971325.1 Parahaliea sp. | reverse complement strand
CCAGCACATCGCCCCCGTCCTCGCGACACAGGAAACAGCCCTCGGCGCGGGTGAACAGTCGCGGATTGTCGCGAAAGGCCCGCACATTGGTAAAGGGTTGCCACCAGTGTTTCAGTTCCAGCTCGGTCATGCCCTGTTCCTCCCCGTGGGGTCAGCGGTCCAGCCCACCCATCAGTATGTACTTGGTCTCCACGTAGTCGTCGATGCCGTACTTGGAGCCCTCGCGACCGCTGCCCGATTCCTTGACGCCACCAAAGGGGGCCATTTCATTGGAAATGATGCCTTCATTGATGCCGACGATACCGTATTCCAGGGCCTCCGCAACGCGCCACACCCGGCCGATATCGCGGGTATAGAAGTAGGAGGCGAGGCCGAGCTCGGTATCGTTGGCCATGGCGATGGCCTGCTCCTCGGTGGAGAAACGGATCACCGGTGCCACCGGGCCAAAGATTTCATTGCGAAATACCGCCATGTCGGCGGTCACTCCGGTCAGTATGGTGGGCTGATAGAAGCACTCGCCGAGTGCGTGGGGGCCGCCACCAAGGGCAACTCCGGCGCCGGTGGTCACCGAGGCGCGCACCAGCTGGTCGACATCCCTGACGGCCTTGGCATTGACCAGCGGACCCACGCTGACTCCCTCCTGCAAACCGTTGCCTACCACCAGGGCGGCGGTGGCCTTGACCAGTTTTTCCACGAAGGCGTCGTAGATCCCGTCCTGCACCAGCAGGCGGTTGGAACAGACGCAGGTCTGGCCGGCGTTGCGGTATTTGGAGATCACCGCGCCCTGCACCGCCGCGTCCAGGTCGGCGTCGTCGAACACGATGAAAGGTGCGTTACCGCCCAGTTCCATGGAGGTTTTCTTCATGGTCTGCGCGCACTGGGCTTCCAGCATCTTGCCCACCGGGGTGGAGCCGGTGAAGGTCAGCTTGCGCACTACCGGGTTGCCGGTCAGTTCGTTGCCGATGGCGGAGGACGAGCCGGCCACGACGTTGAGCACACCCGCAGGCACCCCGGCGCGCTCCGCCAGCACCGCCATGGCGAAGGCCGACAGGGGCGTTTCGGAGGCAGGCTTGATCACAATGCTGCAGCCCGCGGCCAGTGCCGGCGCCGCCTTGCGCGCGATCATCGCATTGGGGAAGTTCCAGGGAGTGATGGCCGCCACCACGCCCACCGGCTGCTTGATGCACACGATGCGCCGGTCGGTGGAGGGGCCGGGGATCACATCGCCGTCGATGCGCTTGGCTTGCTCGCCGAACCACTCCAGGAAGGCCGCGCCATAGGCCACTTCGCCGCGGGATTCCGAGAGCACCTTGCCCTGCTCGGTGGTCATGATGATGGCTAGGTCTTCCTGGTTGGCCATCATCAGGTCGAACCATTTGCGCAGGATTTGCGCGCGAGCCTTGGCCGGGCGCTGCCGCCACTCCACCATCGCGCGTTCAGCGGCGGCAATGGCGCGGGCGGTCTCCGCCTGGCCGACCTTGGCCACCTGGGCGATCTCCTCGCCAGTGGCGGGGTTGCTGATGGCAAACGTGGCCCCGTCGTCGGCTGCCACCCACTGGCCGTCGATATAGGCGCGGGTTTGCAGGAGGCTGGGATCGCTCAATGACAGTTTCATCATGGGAGTCCTTATTGTTGATGCGCGATGATAAGAAGGCGTTAGCATAGCTGTCGCTACCGGTCACGGCCAGCGCGCACCGCGCTCCGGCTGCCGGATTTTTTCCTTGCAAGGCGAATGGCGCGGATGGTCTGGCGGGCGCTAGCGCCGCCGGCGCCTGCCCAGGCGATGCTTGCGCACCAGCCCGCGCAGCTGATCGTAGCTCAGACCGAGGGCCTCGGCGGTCCGGCGCTGGTGATGGCCATTGCTGACCAGGGCATCCTGCAGCAGTCGCTTTTCTATCTGCGCCAGGCGGCTGGCAAAGTCGCCGTCGGCAGCGGCGGGCTGTTCAGCGGTCGTGTCGGGAGTTTCACGGCTGTCGCCGGACTCAGCAGCGCTGTCTGCGCTCTGCCGGATGCCGGCGAAGGGCGACAGGAAGGGATCGATCACAATGGCCCCGATCTCGCGCCTGGGATCGTCCCAGCGGTAGAGGGAGCGTTCCACGGCGTTTTTCAGTTCGCGAATATTGCCTGGCCAGTCGTGGGCGAGCAGGGTGGCCATGGCGGCATCGCTAAAGCCCGGGAACAGGTCCCAGCCGAGTTCGGCGCTCATCTGGATGGCGAAGTGCCCGGCCAGTTGCGCAATGTCCTCGCGCCGGTAGCGCAGGGGCGGCAGATGCACCACGTCGAAACTGAGCCGGTCCAGCAGGTCGTGGCGAAATTCCCCGCGCCGGGCCAGTTCCCGTAGATCGGCGTGGGTGGCGGCCACCACCCGCACATTCACCGACAGGGTCTGCTGTCCACCCACGCGCTCAAACTCGCCGTACTCGATCAGCCGCAGCAGTTTTTCCTGCAGTCGGGGGGACATGGTGCCGAGTTCGTCCAGGAACAGGGTGCCGCCGTCGGCCCGCTCGAAGCGGCCCCGGTGGCTGCGGGTGGCACCGGTAAAGGCGCCAGCCTCGTGGCCGAACAGTTCGGACTCCAGCAGGGATTCAGCCATCGCTGCACAGTTGACCTTGACCAGGGGCGCGTCCCAGCGACCGGAGAGGTAGTGCAGGCGTTCGGCGGCCAGTTCCTTGCCGGTGCCGCGCTCCCCCAGGACCAGTGCCGGGCGGTTGATGCTGGCCAGGCGGGACACCTGTTCCAGGGCCTGGGCGAGGGCGGCGGAGTCGCCAATGATGCTTTCTGGTAGTTTCACAAAGGTAAATATAGCCAAATAATCGGGGTTTATAACCCTGTTGATAGGTATATTTTACCTAAAAATGCTACTTAAAGTTATATATTGCTTAATAAAAGTTATTCAACTAATTGATTTAAAACATAAAAATTATTATGGCACGAATCCTGTTAAGTATCTGCCAACGCGACACTATTCCAGTGACGCCCGACGACAGGAGCAGTCTGTGGGTACGCTTGCAGAGCATCATCTGGTCTATGCGGTACTGTCCATCGTGTGCCTTGCCACCAGTACCCTGCTGGGCTGGCAGGCCGGGTTCTGGACCTTCCTGCTGATGGCCTGCGTGCTGGAAGCGCTGCGCTGGCTGGGCCGGACGACGGTAAAACCCGCCAAACTCAATACCAGATACCGCGCCTGACGCGGCTGACACCAAGGAGCAGTGCCATGGGTATTTTTTCCCGAATGACCGACATCATCAACTCCAATATCAACTCCCTGCTGGACTCCGCCGAGGATCCGCAGAAGATGATTCGCCTGATCATCCAGGAGATGGAGGATACCCTGGTGGAAGTGCGCAGCGCCTCCGCCCGGGTGCTGGCGGACCGCAAGGCCGCCGCCCGCCGCCTGGAACAGGTGCAGGTGGAGGCCGGGCGCTGGGAGGACAAGGCCAAACTCGCCATTTCCAAGGGGCGTGAAGACCTGGCCCGCGCCGCCCTGCAGGAGAAGCACGCCCTTCTCGACGAGGTAGCCACGGTGGAAGCAGAGCTGGCGGCCCTGGACGAGCACATTGCCCACCTCGGTGAGGAGGTGGGCCAGCTACAGCAGAAGCTGGCGGATGCCAAGGCCAAGCAGAAAACCCTGCTCATGCGCAGCCAGACAGTGGAGTCGCGCATCAAGGTCAAGCGGCAGATGCACCGCGAAGCCCTGGACGACGCCTTCACCCGCTTCGAACACTTCGAACGCCGCATGGACAATCTGGAGAGCCAGCTGGAGTCCATGGACATGGGGCGCGAAGTGCATCCGGACCTGGCGGCGGAAATCGACGCCCTGCAGGAGGACGAGCGCATCAACGACGAGCTCGCGCGCCTGAAATCCGAGCTCGGCCAAGCCGGATCGGGCGCCGGGCAGACGCGCTAACTGGCCGCCGCTTGGCGAACAATCACCACAAGGGCAGCGTGACCGGGGTGTCAGGCTGCCGGGGAATCTAGTCGATGGAATTTTTTCAGTTCATGTTTGTCCCCACGATCCTGTTTGTCACAGTCGTGGCGCCGATCTGGCTCACCATGCATTACCGCAGTGTGAACCAGTCCCGGCGCAGCCTGACCGAGGAGGACAGGGAATCGCTGGAGCACATGCTTGAGACAGTGGACAAGCTGGTCGAGCGCATCGCCGCGCTGGAGGCTATCCTGGATGCGGATCACGGCAACTGGCGCACCCAGACTGGCCGCGACCTGCCAGACAAGGAGTAGGACTATGGTATATCGGAACAAACACCACCGTCGCGGTGATTTTCGCAAGACCGGCGAGCGCAGTAGGCGGACTGTCAAGGTGCGCAAGGGCAGCGGTTGGGGCATGGACCTCTACCGCAACACCGGCGAGAGCCGCATTGCCGGTGTGGCTGCGGGGCTGGCGGACCACTGGGATGTCGCCCATTGGGTGGTGCGCCTGATGTGGGTGGGCGCCTTCCTGTTCACCGGCACCCTGGCGATGTGGGTCTATATCGCTGCCTGGATCCTGCTGGCGCCGCGTCCCAACCGGCGCTGGGGTGAGCAGGAATATGCGGAGGCTTTCGGTGATACGGATGTTGAAATGCAGTACGACGAGCGTCGCCACCAGTACCGGCCGCGGCGGGTGTTCCAGTACAGCGAGCCCAGTGGCGTGCGTCTCAAGCGCGCCCGTGAACGCCTCGATGCCGCCTTGCTGCGGGTGCAGGACATGGAGTCCTATGTCACTTCCCGCCAGTATCAGCTGAACAAGGAGTTTTCCAAACTCTGAGTGTGTTACCCACCGATTCTGGAGGCGCCGGCAGCAACCGCTGCCGGCGCCTCGTTTTTTTGTGTGCTGTGCCCGGGCTGCATGGCCCGCTTCACGGGGGGTCTGATGTGCCAGCGCGCGGGTGAAAACGGTCCGGGGGGCGGGTGACGATGCGACCGCTGTGCGCATC
>JBKDZQ010000548.1:0-1771 GCA_047971325.1 Parahaliea sp. | reverse complement strand
ATTCCTCCACCAGCAGGAGCTGGGCCGCATCGCGCCCGGTGAGAGCCAGATAGTCGATGGTCTGGCGATCCACCGGGAAGATACCGCAGGTGGCACCGTACTCCGGCGCCATGTTGGCGATGGTGGCGCGGTCGGCAAGGCTGAGATGCCTCAGGCCCGGGCCGAAGAACTCCACAAACTTGCCCACCACCCCGTGCTGGCGCAGCATCTGGGTAACGGTCAGCACCAGGTCGGTGGCGGTGGCGCCCTCGGCCATTTTGCCATCCAGGCGGAATCCCACCACCTGGGGAATCAGCATGGTCACTGGTTGCCCGAGCATGGCCGCCTCGGCCTCGATGCCACCAACGCCCCAGCCCAGTACCCCCAGGCCGTTGATCATGGTGGTGTGGGAATCGGTACCCACCAGGGTATCCGGGTAGGCGGTGAGCTCACCGCCCTGTTCGCCGGCAAACACACCGCGGGCCAGGAACTCCAGGTTGACCTGATGCACGATCCCGGTGCCGGGCGGCACCACGCGGAAGTTGCTGAAGGCCTCCTGGCCCCAGCGCAGGAAGCGGTAGCGCTCCAGATTGCGCTGCAGTTCGATGTCGGTGTTCTGGGCCAGCGCCTGGTCGTCACCAAAATAATCCACCATCACCGAGTGGTCGATCACCAGTTCCACCGGCGACAGCGGGTTGATACGCGCCGGGTCACCACCGAGTTCGACCATGGCATCGCGCATTACCGCCAGGTCGACAATGGCCGGAACCCCGGTAAAGTCCTGCAGCAGCACCCGCGCCGGGACGAAGGCGATTTCCTGGGAGGGCTCCGCCGCCGGATCCCAGTTGACCAGCGCCGCCACATCCTCGTCGCTGACATAGTCCTGGTCCCCGTGGCGCAGCAGGTTTTCCAGCAGCAGCCGCAGGGAGTACGGCAGGCTGCCGACATCACCGAGATCGGCCAGGTGATCCATGGGGTAGATCCGGTAGGACTTGCCGCCACTGAGCAAAGAAGCGGCCTTGCTATAGCTGGTACTCATGACAGTCTCCGTGGCAAACCCGTTGCGACAGTTACGGGGAACAGCAGGCTGGGGCCTGGGTCACCGGCCAGCCGAACCCCAATAGTACCCTCTCGCAGCCCACTCGCAAGGGCTTTCGGCTACCGGGCCTGCCATCAGTGGGCTTTCCTCCAGGCACCCTCAGTAGCGCCAGAACATCGGCAGTACCAGTACCAGCACCGTGAAGTACTCCAGGCGCCCGAGAATCATGGCGGCGGACAACAGCCAGATACCAGCGTCGGTCACCGCCAGGAAGTTGCCGCCCACTTCTCCCAGCCCCGGACCCAGCACGTTGAGGCAGGCGGCCACCGCGGAGAAGGATGACAGCAGGTCGAGCCCGGTCGCCATCAGCGCCAGGGTCAGCAGCACGCTGCTGAGCACTACGAAGGAGAAGAATACCATCACCGAATGGCGAATATCATCCTCCACTATCTTGCGCTGGAAGCGGATTTCCTTGACCACCCAGGGGTGCAGCATGCGCATGAAGTCGCTGCGCACGATCTTGAAGGCAATCACATTGCGGATGAACTTGCTGCCACCAGCGGTGGAACCGGCGCAGCCGCCAAGGTAGCCCGCCAGCACCAGTGCCAGCGGTGCGACCACCGGCCAGGTGGTGAGGTCCTGGTCGCCAAAGCCGGTGCTGGTAATGAAGGAAATCAGGTGGAAGGCGGCGAAACTCAGTGCCTCCAAAAAGCTGGCGTAGCGGTCGTTCCCCCACAGGTACAGGGCCAGCAG
>JBKDZQ010000547.1:0-2971 GCA_047971325.1 Parahaliea sp. | reverse complement strand
GGCGGGGGCATTTTCGGCGGCCAGACCCACAGCCAGAGCCCGGAGGCCTATTTCACCCACAGCTCCGGCCTGAAAACCGTGATGCCCTCCAATCCCCAGGACGCCAGGGGACTGCTGCTGGCGGCCATCGCCGATCCGGACCCGGTGATTTTCCTGGAGCCGAAGCGGCTCTACAACGGGCCTTTCGATGGCCACCACGACCGACCGGTAACCAGTTGGAAAAGTCATCCGCTGAGTGAAGTGCCGCAGGGCCATGACATCGTGCCACTGGGCAAGGCGGCCATTCGCCGCGAGGGCCAGGATGTAACCGTGCTGGCCTACGGTACCATGGTCTACGTCGCCGAGGCCGCCGCGGCGGAAACCGGTATCGACGCCGAGGTGATCGACCTGCGCACGCTGTTGCCGCTGGATCTCGACACCATCACTGCATCGGTGGAAAAAACCGGTCGCTGCGTGGTCGTGCACGAGGCCACCAAGACTTCCGGCTTCGGGGCGGAACTGGCGGCGCTGGTGCTGGAACACTGCTTCTATCACCTGGAGGCACCGCTGATTCGCGTCACCGGCTGGGATACGCCCTATCCGCACGCACAGGAATGGGACTACTTCCCCGGCCCGGCCCGCGTCGGCGCGGCGCTGCAAAAGATCATGGAAAACTGAGAACACCGAGATGGGTATCTATGCGATCCGCCTGCCCGATGTCGGCGAGGGCGTGGCCGAGGCCGAACTGACCGAATGGCACGTCAAACCCGGCGACAGGGTGCACGAAGACGATGTGCTGGCCGCCGTCATGACCGACAAGGTCGCTGTCGAAGTGCCCAGCCCGGTAGCGGGCAAGGTGCTGGAACTTGGCGGCGAACTCGGCGACATGATGGCGGTGGGCGCAGTGCTGATCCGGCTGGAAGTCGAGGGTGAGGGCAACGAAGCCGCGAGGGCGGAGCCCGCGCCGGCCCCGGACAAAACCCCGGAGCAGGCACCAACCACAGCATCAACCAGCAAGCCGGCAGCGCAAACGCCACCGGTCGCGGCGGCGACCGCGCCGACCCGCGTCGCGCCTGGCAAGCCGGCCAGGGAAGACGACAAAGCCAGCACCAGACCAAAGCCGGCCGGCGCCCCGGTCAATCGCGCCAAGGGAACCCGGCCGCTGGCTGCACCCTCGGTCCGGGCCCGGGCCCGCGAGGAAGGCATCGACCTGCGCCAGGTGCCCGGTACGGGTCCGGCGGGCCGTATCAGCCAGCAGGACCTGGACGATTTTATTGCCTCTGGGGGTATCCAGCAGGGCAGTGTCATTCGCGGCAAGAACACCGGTTTCGAGGAAGTCCGCGTGATCGGCATGCGCCGCCGGATCGCGGAGCAAATGTCGCTGTCGCATGCGCGCATCCCCCACATCACCATTGTGGAGGAAGTCGATGTCAGCTCCCTGGAGGAGCTGCGTAGCGCGCTCAACAGGAAGCACCAGGATGCCCGGCCGAAGCTGACCATCCTGCCCTTCCTGATGCGCGCCATCGTCGAGGCGGTGCGCGAACAACCCGATATCAACGCGCGCTACGACGACGAGGCCGGCGTGGTGCAGCGCTATGGCGGGGTGCATATCGGCATCGCCACCCAGACTCCGGCCGGGCTGAACGTACCGGTCATCCACCACGCCGAATCCGGCAGCCTGTGGGACAACGCGGCTCAGGTCACCTCGCTCGCCCAGGCCGCCCGCGACGGCAGTATCGGGCGCGAGGCGCTTGCCGGCGGTACCATCACCATCTCCTCACTCGGTTCGCTGGGCGCCATCGTCACCACGCCGATCATCAACCATCCCGAGGTCGCCATCGTCGGTGTCAACAAGATCGCGGTACGACCGGTCTGGGACGGCCAGCAGTTCCAGCCGCGCAAGATGATGAATCTGTCCTGCTCCTTCGATCACCGGGTGATCGACGGCTGGGATGCGGCGGTGTTCGTGCAAAAACTCAAATCCCTGCTGGAGACCCCGGCCATGTTGTTCGTGGAAGGTTGAATAGAGGAATGCCATGACTGACCTTAGCTGCAAACTCCTGGTCATCGGCGCCGGCCCAGGCGGCTATATCTGCGGCATTCGCGCCGGCCAGCTGGGGATCGACACCGTGGTCGTGGACCCGCAGCCACCCGGCGGCACCTGCCTGAATGTCGGCTGCATTCCCTCCAAGGCGCTGATACACGCCGCCGAGGAATTCCACCGCATCGCCCAGGCCGCACGGGGCCCGCTCGGCATTTCCGTTGCCGTCCCGTCCATCGACCTGGCACAGACCATCGCCTGGAAGGACGGCATTGTCGGTCGACTGAACAGCGGTGTGGGCACACTGCTGAAAAAGGCGGGGGTAGGGCTGATCCGCGGTCGCGCCGAGTTCATCGACGGCTAGACGGTGCGCATCAACGAAGGTGGCGCAAGTCGCCGCATCCGCGCGGAGTTCATCGTCATCGCCTCCGGTTCCGAGCCGGTGGAACTGCCCTTCCTGCCCTTTGGTGGCGCCATCCTGTCCTCCACCCAGGCGCTGGCCCTGACTGCGGTACCGGCGCGACTGGCGGTGGTGGGCGGCGGCTATATCGGGCTGGAAATCGGCACCGCCTTTGCCAAGCTGGGTAGCGAGGTTACCGTCATCGAGGCGCAAACGCAGCTACTGCCGCAGTACGACAGCACCCTGACCCAGCCGGTACGAAACCGTCTGCAGGCACTGGGAGTGACGGTGAAAACCGGAATAAAGGCCCAGGGCTATGTCAATGGAGCCCTGCAAACCGATGCCGGCGCCATCGAGGCCGACAAGGTGCTGGTCACCGTCGGCCGCCGGCCACGCACCGGGGACATCGGTCTGGCGGAGCTGTCACTGACCATGGATGGCCCCTTCATCCGGATCAACGGCAATTGCCAGACATCGATGCGCGGTGTCTTCGCCATCGGCGATGTCACTGGCGAGCCCATGCTGGCCCACCGCGCCATGGCCCAGGGCGA
>JBKDZQ010000546.1:0-4606 GCA_047971325.1 Parahaliea sp. | reverse complement strand
TCCGGCAGCGGGTACTGGAGGAGGGTGTCAGCGAGGTTATTCTCGCCACCAATCCCACCGTGGAGGGCGAGGCCACCGCCTACTACCTTACCGACATGCTGCTGCCAGAGGGTGTTAAGGTTTCGCGCATCGCCCACGGCGTGCCCCTGGGCGGCGAGCTGGAATACGTCGACGGCAACACCCTGGCCCACGCCTTCAGCGGTCGACGGGTGGTGGAGCAGCCGTGAGCCGGCGCCGATAATTCCGACAAACGGGGACAACAAAACACTGTGAACTGGAAACTGATCGCGGACGACCTGTCCCTTCGCCAGATGCTGGCGCAGCACGCCGGCGCCCGGGCCGTGGCGGTGGATACCGAATTCATGCGCCGGGACACCTTCTACCCCCAGGTCGCCCTGCTGCAATTATGCTTCGGTGACGGCGCCTGGCTGGTCGACCCGTTGGCGATTGCCGACACCGGACCGTTGGCGCAACTGCTGCAGCTGCCCGAACTGGTGAAAGTGTTGCACTCACCCAGTGAGGACCTGGAGGTCTTCCAGCGCTGGCTGGGCGCGCTGCCCCAGCCCCTGTTCGACACCCAGCGCGCCGCGGCGCTGCTCAATCGCGGCTTCGGTCTTGGCTACCGCGCCCTGGTGCAACAGGTCTGCGGGGTCGACCTGCCCAAGGACGAGACCCGCTCGGACTGGCTGCAACGCCCACTGAGCGAAGCCCAGTGCCAATACGCCGCCCAGGATGTGTCCTACCTGCTGGATGTCTACCGGACATTGCAGCGCGACTGTGAAAGCGCCGGCAAGCTGAACTGGGTGCTGGAGGACGGCGCCGATGCGGTGGCCGCCCAGCAGGCGGCGCCGGACCCCCATTACCTGCGCATCAAGCACGCCTGGCAGCTCAACCCCCGGGAACTCGGAGCGCTGGCGGCGCTGTGCGAATGGCGGGAACTGACCGCCCGCGAGCGCGACAAGCCGCGCAGCTGGGTTGTCAAGGACCAGGACTGCCTGGAGATCGCCCGTGCCGACCCCGCCAACATGAACGAACTGCGCGCGGCGGTGGCGCTGCCGCCCTCGTCGCTGCGCCGCTACGGCGAGGCCCTGCTCGACGTGCTGGCGGCGCAACGGGCGGTGCCCGAGGATCAACTGCCACCGCCGCTTGCGCCGCCACCCGCCGCCCGCGAGCGCGACCTGGCCAAGCGGCTGAAAAAGAAAACCCGCTCGCTGGCGCAGGCGCTGGACGTAGCCCCGGAAATACTGCTCAGCGGGCGCGATTTCGACGCACTGGCCCGCGGTGTGGCCGCAGGGGGTGATGAACCGCGTCACTGGCGCGGCTGGCGCGCCCGGGCGGTGCTTGCACCGCTGAAAAAACTGCTGGAGGAAAGTGACGCGTGAAACGACTGTGCGAAGTGTTCGCCAGCAGCGCGAAGGCGGAGATGTACCTGTATGTGGACCGCGCCCGGGGCCTGCGGGATGTACCGGAACCCCTGCTCAAACAGTTTGGCGAACCCCGCCCGGTAATGACCCTGGTGCTGACCCCGGAGCGCAAACTGGCGCGTACCAGCGCCACCGAGGTGCTGGCTGGCATCGAGGACAAGGGGTTCTACCTGCAGATGCCGCCCAGCGACGCCGAACTGGCGCAGCGCGAGCGGGCCGATCGTTGAGCGTGTGCTGATGGACGTGTGGTGGAACAGCACGCCACTGGCAGACCTGAACCGTGCGCAGTGGGAGGCCCTCTGCGACGGCTGCGCCAAATGCTGCTTGCACAAGTTGCAGGATGAATACAGCGGCAAGGTGTTCTACACTCGAATACGCTGCCGTCTGCTCGACGATACCAGCTGCCGCTGTAGCGATTACAGCCACCGCGCGCAGCGCGTGCCCGATTGCGTGACCCTGACGCCGGCCATGATCGGCGATCTGGACTGGCTGCCCGCCACCTGCGCCTATCGCCTGCGCGACCTTGGCAAGCCGCTGCCGGACTGGCACCCGCTGGTGAGTGGCGATGCCAACAGCGTGCACCGCGCCGGTGTGTCGGTGCGCGGGCGCACGTTGTCCGAGGAGTTTGTTCATCTGGACGACTACGAAAACCACGTGATCGCCCGGGACAGCTAGCGTGGGGGGCTCTGGTACCCGGCCCTTCAATGTTTCCCGTGGTGTGGTCCGGCGCTCTCCCGCAACGGGTACCAAGGAGAATAACGATGAAGCGCAATGTACTACCCGGCAAGGCATGGCTGCTCGGCACCGCGCTGGCGGTTACCGCCAGTGTTGGCAGCGCCGCAGAAAATCGCCAGGTGCTGTGGGGTGACACTCACTTGCACACCGGCAATTCCTTTGATGTCTACTTGTTCAATACTCCCGCCTCGACACCCGATACCGCCCTGCGCTTCGCCCGTGGCCTACCGGTAATCAGTCCTACCACGGACGTACTCTGGCAGTTGAGCCGTCCGCTGGACTTCGCCGTCGTGTCCGATCACGCAGAACTGCTGGGCACCGTGTCTCGACTCTTTACCGGCGACCGGGATATCGCCGATAGCCCGACCGGCGAAGCACTGCTGGCCATCGAGGCTGCCGGCGAGGCGGAGAGTGGCGACGACAACGCCAGGCGCGAGGCCGGATTGCAGGCGGTCTACGACGAAATGGTGAGGCTCGGTTCCGGCAAAAAGTCCAGCAACGGACTGAGCATCGGCCAGATCATTGCCGACCTGCACGGCAACAAGCGCCGCCCCGCCTGGGAGGACAACATTGCTACCGTCGAGCGCCACAATGAACCGGGCGTGTTTACCGCCTTCATTGGCTGGGAGTGGAGCGCGCAGCCCAGCACCGGCAACCTGCACCGGGTGGTGTTTACGCCCCAGGGCGGCGATGTGGCCCGCCAGTTCCTGCCCTTCAGTTCGCTGGAGAGCGGCAATCCGCGCGAACTGTGGCGCTGGCTGGAACAAATCCACCAGCGCACCGGCGCCGATTTTGTCGCCATTCCCCACAACGGCAACTTGAGCATGGGGCAGATGTTTCCCCTTGTGGACCAGGACGGGAACGCGCTGGATGCGGATTACGCCAGGACGCGGGCCAAATGGGAGCGGGTGCTGGAAGTCACCCAGATCAAGGGCGACAGCGAGGCTCATCCGCTGCTGTCACCCACCGACGAATTTGCCGACTACGAAGTTTATCCCTTCGCGCTGACGCCAGAGGGGCTCACCCCCGATCCCACCGAGGGTGACTACGCGCGTCCGGCGCTGCGGCGGGGGCTGGCGCTGGAGGCCAAACTCGGCGTCAACCCCTTCAAGTTCGGCATGATCGGCAGCACCGACACCCACACTGGCATGAGCGCCGTGGAGGAGGACAACTTCGCCGGCAAGGGCCAGCACGACGCCCGCCCGGGACTACGCCCCAAGCCCACCGGTATCGGCGCCTCCCGCGGCTGGGACATGGGCGCCGCCGGCTATGTCGCTGTGTGGGCCGAGGAAAACACCCGCGCGTCGATTTTCGCCGCCTTCCAGCGGCGCGAGGTCTACGCCACCACCGGCCCGCGCATCACCCTGCGCTTCTTCGGCGGCTACGGCTTCCGTAAGAATGACGCCAAGGCGACCGACCTCGCTCTGCGCGGCTATCGCAAGGGTGTGCCCATGGGCGGCGATATCAAGGCCGACGGCGACAAAGCCCCCAGCTTCCTGGTGGCGGCCAGCCGCGACCCGGAGGGTGCCAACCTCGATCGCATCCAGATCATCAAGGGCTGGCTGAACGACGACGGCAGCACCGGCGAGAAAATCTACGACGTGGCGCTTTCCGACGACCGCGACAGCGGCGCCACAGCGGTGGGCAACACCGTCGATCTTGCCACCGGCACCTACAGCAACAGCATCGGCGACCCGGCCCTGAGCGCCGTGTGGACCGACCCGGACTTCAGCCCGGGCCAGCGGGCCTTCTACTACGGGCGGGCCCTGGAAATCCCGACCCCGCGCTACTCCCTGCTGGATGCCATCGCCCTGGGCATCGACGTGGCCGACACCGGGCACCCGGCCACCATCCAGGAGCGGGTGTACAGTTCGCCGATCTGGTATAACCCGTAGTCGTGGGGATTGTGCTTACCGCTCACTGCTTTGCCAGCGAGCGGTAAGTTTCCCCAAACTCCCGTCGCGCAATACGGTAGACCTGATCCAGCTCCGGCCAGGGGGAGGCCAGTATGTCCCCCTCGCGGGCCGTTTGCTCGCTGCCCCAGGGGGCCTCGATCAGGAAGTCCCGCGCCACGCCGAACTGCACCCGCATTTCGGGGGTGATTTCCAGTGCCAGAATCTCGCCGAGGGGCTCGTAGCGCCGCCAGTCATCATCCACCGCCGCCACCTGTCGGTAGCGTGCCGCAAACCTCTCCCGCCCCATCACATAGCACTCTCCGGCGCCGGTGAGGTTCTTCACCACCATATGATCGCTGCCCGCCCGGTTGCGGGTTTCCTCCCCGTCGGCGGTGATGGAAATGTCTTCCTCGCCAGATACGGCCGGCCGGGCATGCACCGGCTGGAACTTGCGGTAGCGGTGCCCGGTTTCACGCAGCAGTGGCAGTAGCTGTGCCATCAACAGGGACTGGGGGAGGGCTTCTGACGGTGGCATGGGAAGGTGTCCTGGTT
>JBKDZQ010000545.1:0-1893 GCA_047971325.1 Parahaliea sp. | reverse complement strand
CGTTGGAGAAACCGGTCACTCTTTTGCCGCTCACCAGGTACTCCCCGCCGGACAGGCGAATATTCAACAGGCCGACCGCGCCGTGGCAGACCGATGACACGAAGCCCCAGTTTTCATAGATGCTGCGGCTCAGGACCTGCAATTGGGCATTGTCCGGAAAATCCCAGATCACACCGTGTCCACCGGCGTAGTAGATGGCGATATAGTCATCGGCACTGACCTCAGTGGGCCGCAGCGTGGCGCCCAGCCGGCTCATAAAGACCTTGTCCTGATACCACTCCCAATCCACCGGCTCGGCCATGGCCAGGCTATGGGGGTCTATCGGGGTGTAGCCGCCCTCCGGACTGACGTAATCCACAGCATAACCCGCGGCTTCCACTTTCTTCACGAAATGCACTGCCTCCCCCAGCCACAGGCCCGTGGCCCGCTCCAGATTGGGGTATTTGGCGACACTGGTAAGGACGACAAGAATGCGTTTGTTCATAGGTTGACTTCCATGTGGGTTGATTGGCGCCTTGCGGACGCAGGCAAAACCGGTCAATGAGGGCTCATAGTGTAGCCGATCGGACGGCAGCGTTGAGCGCCGCGTCCAGATCCGCCCACAAATCCTCCACATGCTCGATACCGACGCTGATTCGCAACAGCGAGGGCGGCAAGTGCTCCTGCCCGTGCACCGCGGCCCGCCGCTCCATGGTCGACTCCACCGCACCGAGGCTGGTGGCGTGATGGATCAGCCGAACCTGCTGGCAGAGCACATCGGCGGTCCTGGCGTCACCCTGGATATCAAAGGAAATAATGGTACCGAAGCCCTTGAGGGTCCGCCTGGCGACCTCGTGCGTGGGATGGGTGGGCAGTCCGGGATAGCGCACACGCGTCACCAGCGGGTGGGCCTCCAGCCGCACCGCCAGCTCCATCGCATTGTTCTGGGCCCGCTCCAGGCGCAGCGCCAGGGTGCGGACACCGCGCAGGGCGAGAAAAGCTTCCAGCGTACCCGGGGTCGCACCGTTGTGCTCGCGGGCGCTCCACAGGGCCTGCCACAAACCATCATCGCGAGTGGTGGCGACCCCGCCCAGCAGGTCGGAATGGCCGCCGATAAACTTGGTGGCGGACTGCAACGACACACTTGCCCCCAGTGCCAGGGGCTGCTGGTTCAGGGGGGTGGCGAAGGTGTTGTCCACCGCCAGAATGGCCCCCGGCTTGCGCGGCGCCGCGCAGATTGCCGCGACATCCGCCACCGTCAGCAGCGGATTCGAGGGCGACTCCAGCCAGATCAGGTCGGCGCTGGCACAGGCGCGAATCCAGAGCGCCGTGTCCTCCACCGGCAGCCGCTGCAGGCTCCAGCGGCCCTTGTCCGCCCCGCTGGCCGCCAGCGCAAAGACGCCCTGGTAGCAATCGTCCGGCAATACCACCCGCGCGCCGGTCCGCAGCTGGTCGAACACCGCCGCAATGGCCGCCATACCCGAGGCAAAGGCCACCGAGCGGCCACCCTCCAGCCCCCCGAGCACGGCTTCCAGCGCTTCCCAGGTGGGCGTGCCGTCGCCACGGGAATAGTGGTGGCGACCGCCGAGAATAAAATTCGAGGCCGGCACCGGCGGTACGTTGATGGGTGCACCTGGCGTGCCGTCGCGACCCGAGGAGACCAGCCAGGATTCGGGGTTGAGGTCGCTTATGGGTTCGTCCATACAGGACATCCTTGTAGATGCCATCAGGCTGCAGAAAACGCAGTGGTGCCCGGAGCCGGGATCGAACCGGCACGCCAGCAATAGGCGGGAGATTTTAAGTCTCCTGTGTCTACCCATTCCACCACCCGGGCGCGTCAGGCTGGCGACCTGGAAAAGGGGCGCGCATCATAGCACAGCCGGTGTGGCTCCGGGCAAGGCGGGGCGCGCCCCG
>JBKDZQ010000544.1:0-6410 GCA_047971325.1 Parahaliea sp. | reverse complement strand
TGAGCTGGAACTGAAAGAGGGTATTCCCCAGGCCAGCAATTTCCACAACTACCGCGTGCTGCGCATGAACGAGGCGCCGGTGATCGAAACCCACATCGTGCCTTCCACCGCTGCGCCCACCGGCACCGGTGAGCCGGGAACACCGGTGATCGCGCCAGCCATCGCCAACGCCCTGCTGCAACTGACGGGCAAGCCCACTGTGCGGCTGCCTTTTGTGCGTGCCTAGGGAGTAGTGCGGGACGCCAGCTCCAGCTCCTTTACGGTCCGGCCAAAGACCGCCATTCCCCACCACAGCAACAGCAGGGAAACCGGCAGGGCGCAGGCGGCCACCGTGGCCATGGAGTGGCCGACCAGTTCCGGGTCGCCGTAGAGGTGGTCGGTGATGCCGCCGATAACCGCGGGCCCCGCGCCATAGCCGAGCAGGTTGATGGTCAGCAGGTACAGCGCGGTCAGCTGGGCGCGCATCTGGTTGGGGGTGATGGCGGCGATGGCGGCGGGCGCCAGCGACAGGGGAAACGAACCAAACAGGAAGGCCGGTATCAATAACAGCACCGAGAGGCTCGGGCTGGCGATCAGCGGCGCGGCGACAGCAAAGGGCAGGGCGATCAGTGTGCCGAAAAACGCCGTGCGCAGGTGGGCGTCCTTATAGCCCCGCTTCGCGATACGTTCCGACACATAGCCGCCGCCAACAACACCGATGGAATTGCCGAACAGCATGATCAGTGCCATGGCGCCACCCGCCTCCGAGGCGGACCAGTCGAAGGTGCGGATCAGATAGGAGGGTGCCCAGGTAATATTGCCCATCAGCCACAGCAGTGACATGCCGATGCCGAAGAAAATCGTAAGATAGGCGGCGGCATGGTTGCGGGCGTAGGCGACTATCGCCGCAACCGGCAGGGCCCGGCGAGGGGCGCCCTTGTCCTGGGCGGTGGCATCGGCGAAGGTCGCCAGTTCGCGCCGCGGTGGCTCCTTCATCAGGCCGATCAGCAACATCACCGCCAGGCCCGGCAGGCCGGCGATGACGAAGGCAATCTGCCAGGGTTTCAGGTGACCACCCCAGGGCAGTGGCCAGGTAATCTGGTTGACGGTGAGATAGTCCACCAGATGGCCGCCGCCATAGAGCACGACGGCACTGCCGACCCCGGCGCCGACGATGAACACCCCCATCGGTGTCGCCCGCGACTCGGAGGGGAAATAATCGCTGATCAGCGAGTAGCCGCAGGGATTCAGGGAGGCCTCGCCGGCACCCACCGCCATGCGCGCCGCAAACAGTTGCTTGAAATTTTGTGCCAGTCCGCAGGCCATGGTCATCAGGCTCCAGAACAGCAGGCCGCAGGCGATGATCAGTCGGCGGCTGTAGGTGTCCGCCCAGCGCCCGATGGGTAGGCCCATGAAGGTATAGAAAATGGCGAAGGCCAATCCCAGCAACAGCCCGATCTGGGTGTCGGATACCTGCAGGTCGGCCTTGATGGGCTCGACCAGCAGGTTGATCAGATAGCGATCCAGGGCGTTGACAAACTGGGCGATGGTCAGGATAGCCACCGCTCCCCAGGCAAGCCGGCGATCGGGCCAGTCATTGTTAGCCAAGGTGACCTCCTTGCAGTTTCGTCATTGACCCGCCATGCCCGGTTCGCAGTGCTAGTAATCACCAAAGGTATAGGTGAGCTGTACGCCGAAGGTCCTGGGTTTGCGGGGCGACACGAAGGTCCAGGCGCCGCTGCCGTCCCGGTTGATGGCGACGCCGAAATTGTGGCTCCAGGCATCTTCATCGGTCAGGTTGCGGCCAAAGACACCGAGCAACCAGTTGCCGAAGCGGTAGTTCACTGAGGCATCGAGAATGCCATAGGACTCGATCTGGCCGCCGGGGAAGTTGGTCACCGCGCCCTCGTATTCGTCGGTCCAGAAATAGGAGACGCGACCAAACAGCTCGCCGGGCCCCACCTCGCGGTTGTAGTTGAGCGCCACGGTGTAGTTCAGTTCCGGGGCGCGACGGAGGTCGAGATCGGAATTGTCGGACTCGAAGGTGTCGTCCTCGAAGACCTTGCCATTGAACTTGTCATAGCTGGCATCCAGCAAGCCCATGTTGAAATTCAATATCAGGTTATCGGTGAGCAGGGCGTTGACTTCAACCTCCGCGCCGTAGAGCGTGGCCTCTGCGGCGTTGATCACCGCCGATTGCGTGCCCACGCCGCCGGGACCGGCAATCTGCAGTTCGACCTGTATGTCTTCATAGGTCATGTAGAAGCCCGCGAGGTTGAGTTGCAGGCGCTGGTCGAACAGGGTTGTCTTCAGGCCGATTTCATAGTTGGTGAGGGTTTCGGGGTCATAACCCGCGCCGAGGACTTCCGGGCTCTGTGAGCGTATGGAAAAGCCGCCGCTGCGAAAGCCGGTGGAGTAGGTGGCGTACATCATCGTATCGATGTTGAATTCGTAGCGCAGGCCCAGCCGGTAGATGGTGTCGCTGTCGGTCCGGTCGGACCTGGTCAGGGGCAGGGTGGTGACGCCGAAGATCGGGTTGCCCGATATCTTGGAGATTTTCTTTTCCTCATCGATATAGCGCGCACCGGCGATAAGGCTCAACTGATCGGTCAGGGCGTAGTTGGCCTCGAAGAAGTAGGAGTCGGATTCCGAGCCGTAGGTTGCGAATTCCTCGTTGCAGGGCAGTGCAAAGGTGCAGTAGGAATTGTCCGCCGGTTGCGGGCCGTACAACTGGTCCACGGTGATGCCGGTGCCGAACCCGAAAAAGCCGTTGGAGACGTTGCCCCTGCGCCAGAACGGCATTTTCGATTTCCAGTAGAAGTAGCCGCCGCTGAACGACAGCCGGTCCCTGGTGTAGTCAAAACGCAGTTCAACACTGTCCTGCTCGTATCCGCTCTCGTAGAAACCGGTGAAAATGCTCCCGGGGTTGTCATCGGTATCCAGAATCGCGAATTCCTCGTCTTCACCGTGGGCCGCGATGAGCACCATGTCCAGATCACTGTTAATGGTGTAGTTGAGGTTTACCTGATAGCTCTCCGAGTCGTAGCTGAACACGTTGGGCACGTCCCCCGCGGTCTTGGTCCGGTCGCCGGAGTAGGGGGTCTTGGAAGAACCGCAGGCGTTCAACCCGAAACAGAAAAATTTGCTCTCATCGCTGGTGTTGAGCGTTGGTGTCTGGATGCCGTCCTTCTGGGTTTTGTTGTACTGGAATTCCGCCGTCAGGTCGTCGTTGGGTTCCCACAGCAGGTGGATGCCGTAGCGATCTTCCTGGCTGTCGCCACCATCCTCGCCACCGGGGGTGATGTTCTCGAAATAGGCCGGTGTTTCGACCCGGGCGGCGGACAGCTTGACCGCCAGGGTGTCGCCTAGGGGTATGTTCAGGACACCTTCATAGGTTGGGGTATCCCCGTCCTCCAGCTGGGCTCTTACCTTGCCTGCCCACTCGCCGGTCCTGGGCTTGATGCGAAAGACGTTGATCACGCCGCCCACCGCATTCTTGCCGAACAGGGTGCCCTGGGGGCCGCGCAGGACCTCGATGCGCTCGATGTCCAGCAGGCTGGTCACGTTGTTGGTGCCGGTGCCGTGGGGCACGCCATCCAGATAGATGATGACGGTGGGGTCGAAGGACTTTTCCACGTCCTGATAGCTGATCCCCCGGATCGACAGCCCGCCCCCGCCCACGGTGCCGGTGGGAATTTCGTCGAACACGATATTGGGTGCGAACTGGACGATTGCCATGGCATCACCCATGGCGGCCATTTCAATCTCGTTGCGCGTGGCCGCGCTGACGGCAAGTGGCGCATCCTGCAGCGATTCCTCGACTTTGCGGGCGGTGACCGTTACCTCTTCGAGTTTGCCGGCAGCCAGTGCCGGCAGGGTGCTTAGCGAAAGCGAAAGTGCGAGGGCCAGGGGAGCTTTCCGGAAAGATGCTTGCATAGACGCGACTCCTGATGATGTTATTTTGGGTTTGAGCTGTGCTGCTAGTTGCTGATGGTGGGTGCCAGTTCCCCCTCCGGATAGAATTGCTCCGCCCACTTGCGGATGTCCCGGAACAGCTTGCCCTCCAGCGGCGCATAGGGGGCCCGGTGCATGTAGACCATCTTGTCCCAGATCACAAAGTCGACCTGGTTCTGGTAGGTTTGCTCGTCAACGCGCTTTTTTGCCCGCCCGACGGGAATGTCCTGTTCACAGCCTTCGGCCTCCATGTCCTGCTTGACGAAAACGGTGCCGAAAATATCGCTGTATTCGTTGTCGATGGGTGTGGTACAGGCATAGACCCAGCAGGGCGTGCGCCAGGGACGAAGGGGGTCGTCCTGGAATTCCACCATTATAATGCCAACCCCCTGGACCTCATTGAGGGTATTGGGCGCGGCGTAGTTCACGTTGAGTGTGTGGCCGTTGTCGATAAAGTCCGGCAGTTCCGCTTCGCTGCGCTTTTCCGGCAGCAGGGTGCTGCCGTGCACGAAGATCAAGTGATCGATATCCACGATGTTTTCCATGGTGAACTGCGGGTGCAGGTGAACATCGCCCCTGTTGTAGATGGTGTGATCACTGACCGGGAGAAAGTCATGTTCCTGGCGGCGCTCCCGGGGTGGCTCCCACAGCGGTTCCCGGCCCTTGGCGTCGTGCCACAGCCAGATAATGCCGTTGGTCTCCGCGACCGGCCACTTGCGGATGCGGCGCCGGGCCTTCGAGGGTTCACCGGTGGCCGGAACCCTGGCGTTGTAGCCTTGCGAGTTCCAGACCCAGCCGTGGTAGGGGCAGGCGATATCGTCGCCCTGCACTGTCCCGCCGTAGCCCAGATGCGCGCCCATGTGGGGGCAGAAGGCGGTCATGACCACGGCCTCGCCACTTTCGGTGCGAAACAGCACCTGATGCTGCTTGAAGTACTTCAGCGGCTTGACCTCACCGGGCGCCAGCTGGTGACTCCAGCCAACCTGGAACCAGCCAGTGGGCATGACTGTGTGGGGAAAGCCGATGGCGCCCGGTACCTCTTCCAGGGTGGGGATAGTGTTGGTATCAGACATATTTCCTCCTGTTGCGGTAGTGGTGGCAAGCCCGGGGGGATTGGGGCTGCTGGCTTTGGGGCGGAGTGAGTATCCGTACCGACCTGCGAACGCTGTGGTGATCTATTTATGCGTATAATTAACCTGATTAGTAATGTAGATATAAAAACAGCTGTATGCAAGGTATATGGCGTCAGGTGGAAGATTTTTTTGCTCGCACGGTGGTGGAGCGAGAGTGCCGATGATCCCGACGGGCGGGATATTGCGCCTGCCGATTTTCAAATTGACATAATTATTCGAATAGATATTATCATCTGAACAATGGTGGGAATGCATCACGCAGGAACGTTCCGGCGTGATACAGCGACGATAACAGATATAACAGAAGCAGATTCATTCCTTTCACACATCTGTGCTCCATCTGGCCAGTGAGCAGAACAGGGCCGGTCGCCTGCGTGGTCGGCGGGATTTACACTTCGGGTATTTGTCCAGGCACCTGGCGCCTTGGCCAGCCCGGTCTACAGAGGTAGGTGTTATGGACGGGGTAAGCTTCAATTTTTCCAAGCGCGTGGCACTGGTGACAGGCGCGTCATCGGGGATCGGGCATCAGCTTTGCCTGGATCTGGCCCGCTCAGGCGCCAGTGTGGTTGCCGGCGCGCGTCGCAAGGAGCGGCTGGATAGCCTGGTGCGGGAGATCGAAGCCGCTGGCGGTCGCGCGCTGGCGGTGAAAATGGACGTCGATGATCCCGCCTCCATTGCCGCCGCCTACGACAGTGCCCAGGAGCGCTTTGGCGCCGTCAACAGTATCTATGCCAATGCCGGCACTCACCTGTCCGGCATGGCGGTGGATATTCCCCTCGACGATTTCGACAAGGTGCTGAGAACCAACCTGCACGGGGTTATCGTTACCGCCCGGGAAGGGGCCCGCCGGCTGATGGCGGCCGCCCCGGATGTCGCCAGCCGCGGCCGGGTGGTGATCGTTTCCTCCGTGCGCGGCATCTCGCCGGTGCCCGACAATATCGCCTACTGCAGTTCCAAGGCCGGGGCGATCATGGCGGGCAGGACCATGGCCCTGGAGTGGGCCGCTCACGGCATCAATGTCAATGTCCTGTGCCCGGGTGTGCTGATGACGGAAATCAGCGAAACCTTCTATGCCACGGAAGAGGGCAAGAAGCGTCTGCAGGGCTTTCCCCGTCAGCGCGCCATGTCCACGGACGATCTCACCGCCATGCTGCTCTATCTGGGCAGCGACGCCTCCCGCGGGGTGACTGGCGCGGTGATCACCGTCGACGACGGGCAGACCCTCTAGGAGCCTGTCGGACTTAAGACTGTTCTGCTGCGGCAAAGCCGGATTTGGCCCTTTTTGACGCAATTTCTCGTTAAATAGAACCACTATTCGCCTCAAAATTGCGTCAAAAAGGACTC
>JBKDZQ010000543.1:0-1786 GCA_047971325.1 Parahaliea sp. | reverse complement strand
CCGTGGACTGGAATTCCGCCCGCTCCCGCCCCAGTACCTTGATGGGGTAGTCGCAGGGAAACTCGATACGGGGCGGTTCCGGCAGCTCGCTCATGGCAGTTCCCTCACGGCTGGTGCTTTGTCAACTGGCGCTGAACAGGGAGTGAATCCACATTAGCACGGCGTCCCACAAACGGGAGAAAAGCCCTCCCGCTTCCACGGTCTGCAGGGCCACCACGGGCGACTCGTAGACGGTTTCGCCATCCAGGGTCAGGCGCACTGTACCCACTGCCGCGCCGCGCTCCAGCGGCGCCAGCAGGGGCCCGTTCAGCACCAGCTCGGTGTTCAGCTGATCCTTCTTGCCCCGCGGCAGGGTGGCCACAGCTTCCTCCAGCAGCCCCACCGACAGGTGGTCCTCGGCACCCTTCCAGATGCGCGCCTGCTCCAGTTCCTGGCCGGCACTGAACAGGCTCACTGTTTCGTAGAAGCGGAAACCGTAGTTGAGCAGACCGCGGGTTTCGTTCTTGCGGGTGTTGGGGCTGGCGGTACCCATCACCACCGACACCAGGCGCATGTCGCGACGCTGGGCGGAAGCCACCAGACCGTAGCCAGCGGCCTGGGTGTGACCGGTTTTCAGGCCGTCCACACTGGGGTCCTCCGCCAGCAGGGTGTTGCGGTTGTACTGCTTGATGCCGTTGTAGGTGAAGTCCCGCTCCTTGTACAGGGCGTAGTGCTCCGGGAAGTCGCGGATCATGGCCATGGCCAGGGTGGCGAGATCGCGTGCGGTAACCACATGGTTCGGATCGGGCAGGCCGTGGGAGTTGACAAAGTGGGAGCCGGTCATGCCCAGTGCCTCGGCGTGGCTGTTCATCATGTCGGCAAAGCCCGATTCACTGCCGGCAATGTATTCCGCCACCGCCACCGTGGCGTCGTTGCCGGAGGAAATGATGATGCCCCGCTCCAGGTCCTCGACGGTCACGTCCTTGCCGGGCTCGATCCACATCAGCGAGGAACCCTCGAAGATCGGATTCTGGGACCAGGCGTTCTCGCTGATCGGTACTCTGTCGGCTTTCTTGATGCGCCCGGCATCGAGTTCGCCCGCCAGCACGTAGGCGGTCATCATTTTGGTCAGGCTGGCCGGGGGCAGCGGTATGTCAGCGTTGTGCTCCACCAGCACGTCCCCGCTGCCGGCGTCTACCAGGATATAGGCCTCCGCTGCCACCTGGGGTGGCGAGGGCACAATGGTGGCCGCCTGAACGGCGCCGGCGCAAGCCAGCAGGATAATCAATGCAATGCGCTTCATGTAGTGAAAAAACCTGTGTGTCGCGTGAATGATGAAAGTCGGAGCACCGGCAAAGTGCCCCGGGGGGTGTATCAGGGCAGTAGCTGGCCCTTGTCGTAGCCACTGGCCTGGAGCTGCTGCTGCAACGCCAGCAGCGCCTTTTTGTTCTCCATCGGGCCAATGCGCACCCGATACAGCCGTTTGCCGGCGCTCTCCACCGGTGCCACGAACACCGGTGCCTGGACCAGCGGCGCCAGCTCCCCGCTCAGGCGCCGGGCCGATGCCTCGGTACTGAAGGCGCCGAGCTGCAGGTAGCGGTAACTGCCGGGTTCCTTGCCGCGGCGGTCATCCACCCCTGCCAGCGACAGCACCTCCACTTCCACCGGTGCGGTGCCCCTGTCCTTGAAGCCGAGTTTGACCGCAGCACCGTAGGAAAGGTCAATCAGACGGTCGGAGTGAAAGGGGCCGCGGTCATTCACCCGCACAATCAGGCTGCGGCCGTTATCCAGGTTGGTCACTTTGACA
>JBKDZQ010000542.1:0-3392 GCA_047971325.1 Parahaliea sp. | reverse complement strand
CGCGGGGCGGGGGTGACTGGTGGACCTCGACTGTATCGCCGTGGCGGATGGGTTTCCTGAACTGGGCTTGCAGTTGTGTCAGGGCCTGCCCCGGCTGCAGGGACGCCAGTAACAGTTCCAGCGCTTTCAGCAGCCCGCAGATCCCGTGGATGACGGTGGAGCCGTACTGGTAGCGGCGAGCCACCAGCGGATCGACGTGCAGGGGGTTGTAGTCTCCGGAGGCAGCGGCGAACTCCCGGGTAAAGTCCTGGCTAATGGAAAAACGGCCGACAAATTCCACGATGGCGTCCCTTCCCTGTTTCCTGTTGCAGGCCCTGTGCTCAGGCCAGTGACATTGGCGGTGACTTGAACTGGTAGCTGTCGACGGCCAGCACCCAGTCCCGCTGTTCGCCCTTGCCGCCACTGCTGGCGTAGCCCAGGTTGGCGTAGTGATCCTCGACCAGGCGGTTTTTCGCTGTTGGCGCGTAGTGGCCGCGGATCTGGCGGATACCCCTCTCCCGCGCCTGTTTTACCAGGTAGTCGCTGATGGCATCCTCGACCTTGCGGTTGATCACCCGGCAGCTCATGAGCCAGGTGTCGATATCCAGACTGTCGCCGTCGACCCGGCCGATCACCACGCTGATCATGCCATTGTCGCCGAAACGGTCGGTCAGCCTGGCCTGGGCGGTAATACAGTCCGGGTTCGATTCCATGGTCTGCACTTCCGCTTCGGTATAGCGCCGGGTGGTGAGGTTGAACTGGTTGGTCTTGTTGATGAGTTGCGCGATGCGCTGTCTGCCCAGCGCGTCGAAGGGTCTGATTTCCAGGGTCATGTCCAGGCTGGCCAGGTATTCGTCGATGTTGCCAGCGGACTCTTTCGCCAGTTCCCGCTGTGCGTTCTCGGCGTACTGGCGGGCGCGCTGGGCGTCGTCGGCGGTAAGCCGGGGCAGCTCGAAATAGCCGGCACTGGCGATTGCCCGCACATAGTAGGCGGCGTCGGCCGGCAGTTCGGGCACCGCGACCTGCGGCAGCAGGGTTCTTACGATATCGCGCTCCATGGGGTTGTCGTCGACGAACACCAGTGCGTCGAGACCGATATTGAGCACCCTGGCGATATGCTGGATGTTGCTCGCCTTGTCTTCCCAGTTGGCCACGAATACGGCGATATCGGACTCCCTGAGCAGCATGTCGGGGTGCTCGCGGAAGGCCTGGCGGGCGATCTGCTCATCATTCTTGGAGCACACGGCGAGCACCACCCCGCGCTCCCTGAGTTCCTTCGCGTAGCGCTGCAGGGCGAGGTGGGCCTCGCCCTGGGGGTGTCCCTGGCCGATTTTGATGCCGTTCAGGCCGTCGTCGCCGATCACCCCGGCCCACAGCGTATTGTCCAGGTCGAGCACCAGGCACTTGGCCGACTTGCCTCGTATGCCAGCGATAGTGCGGGCGATATGGTCGGCATAGAGCGCAAACATGGTGCTGGCAATCGGGGTCCGCGAAAGATACCAGTCGCGCTCGTCAAACCAGTTTTCCACACCCACGGAATGGGCCAGGGAGGCGACGTCGAGCAGGACATCGACACTGTCCTCGATGGAATCCGCCAGCAGGCGGTTGAAGCCGGCAATTTCCCGCCGCAACAGCCCTTCCATGCGGGCGTCGAGCCCGCCGAGCAGCGAGATGGCGGGAGTCGCCAGGCTCTGCACCAGACAGACGGTGCTGCTGTGGCGATGGAAGTTGTCCCGCAGTTCCTGCAGGAAGGCGAAGGCCGAGGCGGCGTCGGCGCCAGGGCTGGCGCTGGCCAGGCTGTTGGCGGCCATGGGATAGGCGTGGTGATCAAGCGCAATCAGCACTGCATCCAGCCCCGAGGTGTTCATCCGCGAGTTGGGGGAGAGCGCCTCCTGGGCGGCCTGCCCGAAGTCCGACAGCAGCACTTCAAGAAAAATGCCGCGGCGCAGGGCGCTGGCGCGAATCAGCGGCACCAACAGATCGAGAGTGGCATTGCTGACGATGCCAAGACGGAAGCGGGTCAGTTGCGCGCCGAGGGCATCCGTGAGCATTGCGTTGCCGTCGATGGCGCGCATCAGGCGGTTGGCCTGGTTCAGCGTCAGCGCATGGCGGCAGAGCGCCAGCGGGTCGCTGTCGCTCGTCCCGGACAGCAGGGCCTTGCACTGCTCGTTGAAATCATCCGGCGCGCTCAGCAGCCAGGGAAGTTTGGAGGTGGACAGCATAGGGGGATCGCTTCAGCCGGTCTTGCGTGAAATTGCCTCGACCAGGGCGGCGACACTGGTCAGCTGTTCCATTTCCTCGAGCTCGAAGCGGATGCCGAACTCCTGTTCGACGGCCATGAGCAGGCGCACCTGGTTCAGGCTGTCCCACTCCTGGATATCATCCATGCTGGTGTCCATCGAAAAGCTGTAGTTGTCCTCGATGAACGTGTCGCTGAAAATCGTCTCCAGTTTCTGGACTGTATCCATACCTACTCCATTTGTGGTCCGGCGATTCACCTTGCGCGATATACCCCGTGTCTGGCGGAACAAGACTCCTGTGGCTTCCCATTCCAGGGGCCAGTGGGGGGGATTGGGGCGAGCCGGGATTGTGCGTTGTTCTGCCAGGTAAGTCTATATACCGGCGACACACTCCGGCATTATGACCTGTTAACGGGGTGACTGGAGCTGCAATTTGTCGGGCATATCACAAAATTCCGCCGGCAAGTGTGCGGCCGGGGGAATCCCGGCCAGTGGCGTCAGTGCCCTATCATCTCCCTCAAGCCACGGTGCCGACCGTGCGGTTGGTGATGTTTTTGTTCTCAGTATTGGTGCGTTATGACACAAATCACGATAGTTTTCCGCAACGGGAATCACTGCGGCGCGCCAACTCCTATACACTTGTTTGAGTGTTGTGACACTGGATGCAGCGCAGTGTCATGAAAATACTCAATACTGGCGACGGTGGTGAGACCTCTCACCCTGACTATCCGTCGCCGTATCAAGTTACCATCCGTGTGGACGTCATTGGCAGGGCCATGACGGCGCAGTACAGAGTTTTTCAGGGAGAATCAATGATGGGCAGGAAAAATGGGTAGGGAAGCCGGAGTGCATGCGCCGATGAGCCAGTTCCAGCAGCGGGACAACCAGCTCCTGGTGGGTGGCATCAAGCTGGAACAGCTTGCGGCGAGGGTGGGAAGCACACCGTTTTATGCCTACGACCGTGCCCTGATAGCACAGCGGGTGGCGCAGCTGCGAACTATCCTGCCCCCGTCCCTGCATCTGCACTATGCCATGAAGGCCAATCCCATGCCGGCGGTGGTGCAAGAGCTGGCGGGGCTCACCGATGGCCTGGATGTGGCCTCTGCCGGGGAGCTGCAGGTGGCCCTCGACACCGGGATCGACCCGGCGACCATCAGCTTTGCCGGCCCGGGC
>JBKDZQ010000541.1:0-2320 GCA_047971325.1 Parahaliea sp. | reverse complement strand
AAAATACTGGTTTTTCCATCCAGTTTACCCTTATACTCGCCGCGCTTACCCTTAGGGGAGTAGTCGTCTTAGCTTTTTTTCGTTGCGAACACCACCGGAAAATCGCCGAGAACACCTGTCAACATACTTGAACCCTCAATGGTTCATGGCAGGTATCTGCCGCGCCGAGTGCCAGTGGCCCAGCGGTAGTGACAAGACCTAAGGCAATACCCAACTCCTGAGGCGGGAGGTTGAGTGTTGCCTTTTGTCGATCACTATCCCGCCGGAGCACGTTCAAATGGAAGCTTTTGCTACCTCGACCATCACCGTCGCCCTGGCGGAGATCGGTGACAAAACCCAGCTGTTATCCCTGTTTCTCGCCGCCCGGTTCCGCAACAAGTGGGCCATCATCATGGGCATTCTGGTCGCCACCCTGGTCAACCACGGTGCCTCTGCCTGGCTCGGCGGCTGGATCAGCCAGTTCCTGCAAAGCCAGACCGGCCAGTGGCTCATTGGCGGCAGCTTTGTCGCTCTGGGCCTGTGGCTGCTGATACCCGACAAGGACGACAGCGACGACTCCGGCATCCATCGCTACGGCGCCTTTGTCGCCTCCACCGTGCTGTTTTTCCTGGCGGAAATCGGCGACAAGACCCAGGTGGCCACCGTCCTGCTGGGCGCCCAGTACGCCAGCATCCTGTGGGTTACCCTGGGCACCACCCTGGGCATGCTGCTAGCCAATGTGCCGGTGGTATTCGCCGGCGAATACCTGATGCAGCGCATCCCCCTGAACCTGACCCGCATCCTGGCCTCGCTGGCGTTTATCGCGGTGGGCTGCCTGAAAATTCTCGGCTTCTGATCACGTCAGAGGGCGACGGCAGCCAGTTCGACGGCGCACTGCGCCGCCGGATAAGGGTGCTTACCCGCCCGCCTGCCTTTATGCTACCGTGCCACCGTTCGTCCGTTCCACCAACCCCATGGAGATGACCACAATGAAACGCCTACTCATGCCCCTGCTGCTGCTCAGCCCGCTGGCCGCTGCCGGCCCCGAATGCACCACCACCGACCAGGCCCAATGGCTCGACAAGGAGCAATTCCAGGAAGCCCTGAAAGCGGCCGGCTACAAGATCAAGAAGTTCAAGACCACCGACGGCAACTGCTACGAGATCTACGGCTGGGACCAGCAGGGCCGCAAGGTCGAGATCTATTTCGACCCGGTGTCCGGCGACCCGGTGAAAACCGAAATCGAGGACTGACCACCTGGGCACCAAGGTCACATTGTGGGACCCAATGGTGCGCCTGTTCCACTGGTCGCTGGCGCTGTCCTTCTTCGCCAACTACTTCTTCACCGAAGAGGGCGAAGACTGGCACCAGTGGATAGGCTACTACGCCTGTGGCTGGCTGGTATTTCGCTTTGTCTGGGGCTTTGTTGCCGTCGGCGCGGCCTCCTGGCGCGCCTGCTGGCCCACCCCGACCAGGCTGAAGGCCCACGGCCAGTCATTGCTGCGAGGCGAACCCCATCGCCATCTGGGACACTCCCCCATCGGCGCCCTGGTGATGATCGCCATGATGCTGGCCATGCTCAGCCTGGGCATCACCGGCTTGATGATGGAGGAAATCGATTATTTCTGGGGCGAGGACTGGCTTGAAGATCTGCACAAACTGATTGCCAATACCCTGGCGGCGCTGGTGCTTATCCATATCCTGGCCGCCATTGTGGAAAGCATCCGCCTGCGCGAAAACCTGCCCTGGTCGATGATCAGTGGCAAGCGGCGTGTACCCTGAGCCAGTGTAGACAGAACCAGACAGGCCTCACTGCAATGGGGCTTGGTTAAGACACATTCCATCCGGCCACTGCCGCTGATACCGGGGCCGAGACACGCCGCGAACCCACACCCGCTAAAACGGGGGCGGGCTCTGCGTGGGGCTTGAGCGCGACATGTCCATTGAGGGGCAGGCTCTCTGTCGCTTACGGCCTCGACAACCGGTGCCAGAACCACCGGCTAGTGCGGCAGTGAATCCACTGATTCAGTGTCACTACTACAATAAATAATAAACTTCGCTGAAAAATTGCGAAATATTCTGGCAATATTCCAGGCACAAACGCGCTCTACAGCGACGTCAGTGCCGCCAGCACTATCGGTTTGAGTGTAACACCATCTTGCTGCGCGCAGGCCGCCAACTGTGCCCTCATATCGGGGTTCCAGAAGCGGCGCAGATGGGTGGCCACCCGCTCGACGGCCTCCAGCTCACCACCCGGTCCATATTGTAGATTGTCCGCAATCTGGTTGGCCATGCGCACCAGATTGTGCGCCCAGGCTGCACTCATTGGGGTAACCCCCCC
>JBKDZQ010000540.1:0-2591 GCA_047971325.1 Parahaliea sp. | reverse complement strand
ACAGTTCGGTGGTGAGTCCTGGGACGCCTGGCGGGCATTGCTGTGCGGCTTCTACGCTCTTGACTTGAACGACGACGAGCGACAGCTATTCCTGAGCATCACCAACCGCACAGAGAGCCCGCAGGAGGCATGCGAAGAACTGTGGCTTGTGGTTGGTAGGCGTGGCGGCAAAACCAACGTGGCGGCCCTTCTGGCTGTCTATGCGGCGCTGTTCTTTGATTACCGCGACCGCCTGGCTCCGGGCGAAGTGGCCACGATCATGGTGCTGGCGGAAAACCGCAAGCAGGCACGGTCCTGTTTCCGGTTTGTCTCCGGCCTGGTGGCCAGCAATCCCATGCTGAAAGCAATGGTGGTTCGCGAGGACAGGGAGACAATCGAGTTTTCGAACCGAACTGTGATAGAAATTCATGCGGCCAGCTTCCGTGCCGTGCGTGGTTACTCAGCCCCCCTGTGTATTGCAGACGAACTGGCCTTCTGGCATTCCGACGACAGCGCCAATCCCGATTACGAAATCCTGAACGCCATCCGGCCCGCCATGGGCGCCCTGGACGGCAAGCTGGTGGTGTTGTCATCGCCCTACGCCAAGCGTGGAGAGTTGTGGAACACCTATCGGCGGTACTTCGGCCAGCCGGGCCCCATCCTGGTGGCACAGGCGCCCAGCCGGACAATGAACCCCGCGCTGTCACAGAAAGTTATTGATCGCGCCTACGAGCGTGACGCTTCCGCCGCTGCTGCTGAGTACGGCGCGCAGTTCCGCACAGATATTGAGGCGTTTGTTCCCCGCGAAGTTGTGGAGGCCGCCACCCGTACCGAGCCCCTGGAGCTACCACCGGAGCCGCGTATCACTTACCGCGCCTTTGTCGATCCCGCAGGAGGAGGGAGGGACGAATTCTGTCTGGCGATAGGCCATGTCGACGGTGAAACCACCGTGGTGGACGTTGTGCGCGGGCTGACGGGTGTTCCGGCAGACATCGTGGCCGAGCTTGCTGAATTGCTAAAGCGCTACCGCGTGCTGAGTGCGACTTCAGACAGATATGCCGGCTCATGGCCTGCTGACGAATTCAGACGGCACGGCATCACAGTTGAGCAGGCGGCGAAGCCCAAGAGCGATCTGTACAAGGACGCGCTGGCGGCATTCAACTCAGGGCAAGTGGAGATCCCTCCCGACGAGCGGCTGATCAACCAGCTATGTTCACTGGAGCGGCGCACCGCTCGTGGTGGCCGCGACAGCATCGATCACCCACCAGGTGGGCACGACGACCGCGCCAACGTGGTCGCTGGCCTGGTGGCGGGGCGGGACCCCGGAAGCGACTACACCCGTTATCTCATGGCGGCGATTGAGGACGAACCAATTCGAGCAGTATCCAAGCGAGTCATTCCCTTTGGCATTACCTGACAGGAGCAACACCCAATGAACCACAAACGTAAATTTGATCCGAAAACTGGTCGCTGGATCGACGCCACCACCGTGGTGCCGGACGGTACGGCCCTCCGCGTTCCGCTGGAGTTCATGGACGCCGCCCAGCGAGCTGTGGCGGAGAGCGTTCGCGACTTGGCTGGTGACAAGCGCACTGCGGCATACGACGCCTGGGTCCACAGCCTGGACCCGGCGACACCGTGCAAGTCTGACCACTTCCACACCGATCGCCGGCAGCCGACCGTCGACGAACGTCAGACAGCCTTGGCCGAATATCGTCAGTCGCTGTCGGACGGCACCTACTATCAAGGAGCACGTTGAAATGAACGACGACATTGCCCAGCAGATAGCCGCCGAATTGCAATCGGACAAACTGACCAGCGCACGTTGCCGCGAGTTGCTCGACGAACTGCGGACGCACCGGCTCCGCGTGGAATCCCGCTTGGCACTGATCGGCCGAGGCCAGCGTGTCGGCCAGCAGCTTGGCAGCGAGCGCCGTGCTTTGCTTGAGGCCGGCGATACGACGGCGCTGACCCGGCTTAACGTCGAAACCGACGAATTGGAGGCCGCGGCACAGATCATTGAGCACCAGACCGCCGCACTCACCCGGCGCCGTACTGAGTTGCTGGGCCGCGACGCGGTGGCCGGTATGCCCGGGCTGTACAGTCAGCTGGAAGCGGCCTTGAGGGCTGCCAGGGCCAAGCGCGAGGCGTACACGAACGCGCTGGACAACGTGCAGGGCGCCTTGCAGGCGCTGGACGATGCGCGGGCGAACGCCGCTCGTGCTGGTCTCGGGCCGTTGCCTGACGGAGATCCGAAGCTGTACAAGCAGATCACCGCTGTCTGCCCGCCGCCACCGCCCGGGGAATTGTTCGGCCTGCATTCAGAGTACCGGCTTGAGCGTGCACTCGGGACACGCCGGACTGCGGCATGAATTGAGCCCCCTGGCTCGGTGTCGGCCTAGTGCCGAGCACGTCCAGCGGACGGTGACGTGCGTTTCAAAACAACAGCCGCAGCCAGCGCGCGGGTCCGAAATGAATCCCCGCGTGAGCTGGCCTGAAGCCCCTTCGGGGGCTTTTGTCGTCAGCCTGAACCTCCACCGCAGGCACCTGACCGAAAGCCAGCGGGCAATGGTGGCGGCGAAGTTGGCGAACATTTCGGCCAGCTCGTTCCG
>JBKDZQ010000539.1:0-2586 GCA_047971325.1 Parahaliea sp. | reverse complement strand
AGTAGCGGCGAGTTGCGGCACTACCTGGAAGCACTGTGCGAAGCCTTCGGCGTGGACGGCGAATTCCACTCGGAACACGCCCTGGTGCTGCGCCCCACCGAGCACATGCTGACCGGCCACTTCCCCCACCTGCGCGAGGAAGGCACCACGGTGACCTTCAGCCGCGAGCAGGGACTGGCGCGGGAGGACATGGCCTTCCTGACCTGGGAACACCCGATGCTGGTGGAAGCCATGGAGATGGTGCAATCCACCGAACTGGGCAATGCCGCCATCGGCACCATCAAGCTCAAGGGCATCGCCCCCGGCACCATGCTGCTGGAGTGCCTGTTCACGGTGAACTGCGTGGCGCCCCGGGAGTTGCAGGTGGAGTGCTTCCTGCCCCTGTCACCCACCCGCCTGCTGGTGGACGCCCGCGGCAAGGACCTGGCCCACCTGGTGCCCCACGAGCGCCTCAATGATCTGGTGGAGCGGGTCAAGAAGCCGGTGGCCCTGGCCATTATCAAGCAGGTACAACGGGAGGTGGACGCCAAGATGCTGCTCGCCACCCGCCAGGCCGAGGCCCGCCTGGCGGATATTCTGGAGCAGGCGGAAGCCGATATGCGCCGGCAACTGGGCGCCGAGCGCGAGCGCCTGACGGCGCTGCGGGCAGTGAACCCCTCCATTCGCCAGGAAGAGCTGGACCACCTGGACTACCGCATCGAGGAGTGCGCGGTGCATATCCGCCATGCCAGCCTGCAGCTGCAGGCGCTGCGGCTGATTCTCACGACCTGAAACGCATTGGTACCCGAATGATACGGGCCTGGACCTAATGCTGCTTAATCAGGCATTCGAACCGGTGCCGGCACTGCGCAGTGCGCCGAGCACCACCTCGCGCGTGTCCGCCGGGTCGATCACCGCGTCGATCTCCAGGTAGGAGGCGGCCTCGGTGGCCTTGCCCAGTTCGTAGAGCTGGGTCACCAGTTTATTGAACAGGGCCTCGCGCTCCACCGGGTCCTCCACCGCCTCCAGCTCCTTGCGATAACCCAGCCGCACCGCACCCTCCAGGCCCATGCCGCCGAATTCGCCGGTGGGCCAGGCGGCGGCGTAGACCGGCGCGGCAAAGCTGCCGCCGGCCATCGCCATGGCGCCCAGACCATAGCCCTTGCGCAGGAAAATCGCCACCATCGGCACGCTGAGGGCGGCACCGGTCAGAAACAGGGAGGACATGCGCCGTACCGCTGCGGCCTTCTCGCTGGCGGGGCCGACCATGAAGCCAGGGGTGTCAGTCAGCGACAGCACCGGCAGGCCAAAGCTGTTGCACAAGCCGAGGAAGCGCGCCGCCTTCTCCGAGAATTCGGCATCCAGGGCGCCGCCGAGCTGCTGGCAGTCGTTGGCAATCAGCGCCACCGGCTTGCCCGCCAGGCGGATGAAGCCGGTGATGACACTGCGACCGTAGACCCGGCGCAACTCCAGGAAGCTGCCGATGTCGGCGATGGTCTCGATCACCCGGCGCACCGGGTAGGCCCAGCGCCGGTCCTCGGGGATGGCATCGCGCAAGGCGCGCTGGTCGGCGCAGTCCCACTGTGCCACCGGCCCCTGGAAGTAGGACAGCAGCTGGCGCGCCAGCCGGGTGGCCTGCGCCTCGTCCTCGGCGATGATATCGATCACGCCATTGCGTTCCTGTACCTCGGCGGGGCCGATCTCCCGGGCGTCCACCTTGCCCATGCCACCACCTTCGATCATCGCCGGGTCGGCCATGCCGATCCAGGAGGAACGGGTGGCAATGGTGAAATCGGCGCAGCCGAACAGCGCCGCGTTGCCGGCGAAGCAGTAGCCGTTGTTCACCGCGATGCGCGGCACGCGACCGGCCAGCGCCGCCCAGGCGCGAAAGGAACCCAGGTGCAGGCCGGCGATGTGCACGGTGACGTCGGTGTCCCCGGGACGGCCGCCGCCACCCTCGGTGTACATGACCAGTGGCAGCCGGTGCCGCTGGGCCAGCTCGCACATGCGGTCGAGCTTCTGGTGGTGGAAAAATCCCTGGGTGCCCGCCAGCACCGAGTAGTCGTTGACCACCACCGCGGCGCTGGCGGCGGCCACACCGACCAGGTCGGCATTAATGGTACAGGTGCCGGTGAGAATCCCGTCGGCGGCGGTGGCGGTCTGCAGATCTTCGTAGTCGCGGCGGCTGCGCTGGGCGGCCACCGCCAGTTGCCCATACTCCAGAAAGCTGCCCGCGTCGACCAGGTCGTCGAGATTTTCCCGGGCACTGCGGTAGCCCTGCTGGTGGCGACGCGCCAGGGCCTGCTGGCGACCGCTGTCCAAGCTGCGCGCCAGGCGTTCCTGTAGCGCCACCAGCTCCGGGCGCAGGGGCTCTGTCATGCTGCCTTGCTCTGGCTGGCGCGAACCGGGTCGCGCGGGCTCACTTACCCTGCCACCGGGGGGTGCGCTTTTCAATGAAGGCCGCGATACCCTCGGCGGAATCCTCGCTGTTCACACACAGATGCTGCAGTTCGGCCTCGGCGGAAATCACCGCACCCAGATCCTCTTCCATGGCCGTGTTCAGCGCCTGCTTGGCATAACGCAGGGCCAGCGGTGCCTTGCCGGCCA
>JBKDZQ010000538.1:0-1996 GCA_047971325.1 Parahaliea sp. | reverse complement strand
TTTTGAATATAGTATTTTTATACATTCTCCAAACCAATTTTACGGTTGGGCTTCGATACGGTTCCAGTTGGTGCTGTTTAGTGTCGGGTCGGTATTAGGGTTGTAGAATGCATCGTTGTTTAGAATGTAAGTTCCGTTGCCATCGGTATAGACATTATCGTAAAAGCTGGGCAGCTTGATAGTCTCTCCAGAGGGGGTAGTGTAGGGAGTCTCCTCCCGAATAGTATCGACATATTGTTCCTGGAGTCTATCGTTGATAGCGGAGCGCTCTTTGTAGCCGCCAACGATGATATCGTTGATATCGCTGTTGATCTGCTGCATTTTCTGGTTGTGAGCGCGCCAGCTCGTCATCCTCTCATTCGCGCCGTTTTGCTTGATGCGCGCGAGTTCCCGCCAGTAGTGCTGCATTTCCGCCTGCCATACCGGGTTGACCCGCACCGACTGGACGATCGTTGCAAGGGCGGGGTCGTTCAGGTAGTCGCTGCCGGCGGGGCCGCGAACACTGCGCATCATATTGACCGACCAGGTGGCGGAACTCACCCGCCGCTTATTTTGACGCAGTTTCGCCCCGCTGCTGCCGGCGCGACGACAGCATGCACAGCAGGCTGCAGGCGGTGGCGGCACTGATACAGGCCACCACGCTCAACAGGGATTCCGGCAACAGATTGCTGAGCATGCTGGCGCCACCGCCCAGGCCGAACTGGGCGGTGCCCATGACCGCCGTGGCCGAGGCCGCGTTGCGGTGGAATGGCTCCAGATAGCAGGCCTGGAGGTTGGCACCGATCGCCCCCAGCGTTCCGGAGTAGAGCATGATGGCCGGCAGGAAGGCGGACACCGGTCCGTCGAACAGCGCCACCAGCAATAACACCAGGCCCGATACCGCCTGGACACCGGTGGCGGCGTACATGATGGGACGCGGCGGAATGAAATTCAGCAGCAGGCGGTTCAGCACGCTGGAGGCGAAAATGGCGATGATGTTGCACGCGAACAGCAGGGTGAACATGCCCCGGGACTGGCCGAAGTGATCCTGGTAGATGTAGGAAGAGTAGGTTAGGAACAGGATCATGCCGCTGAAGGAGGCGGTTTGCCAGAGGATGTAGGTGAGCGCACCTGGCGTTTTTATCACCGCGATGTAGCGCTGGATAAAGCTGACGCCGTCGTGTGACGCTCTGGGTTTGCGCGGCCCGCGAAATACCGTCAGCATCAGCAGGGGCAGCAGGGCCACCGCGTAGGTGCCGAGATAAATGAAAATCAGGCTCCAGCTCCCCGCTTCCAGCAGGGCGGCGCCAATGGCCGGGGCGATGGCGGGGGCGATGATCGACACCATGCCGATCATCGAGAACAGCTTGGCCGCCTGCGCCCCCGCGACCTGGTCGCGCACGATGGCGGGAATGGATACACCGATCCAGCCGCCGCCCATGGACTGTATGAAACGTCCGCTCAGCATGGCCTCCAGGCTGTCGACCTGGGCCAGGTAGAAGGCGCTCAGCGCGAACACCGCCAGCCCGGTCACCAGCACCCGGCGCCGGCCGTAGCGGTCGGACAGGGCGCCGCCGCTGAGCTGCCCTATCGCGAAACCCAGCATGTAGATGGAGATGCTGAGCGAGACCTCGTGAATGCTGATGCCCAGGGATTCGGCGATCAGCGGAAAGGCTGGCAGGTAGGTATCGATGGCAAAGGGGCCCAGCATCATGGTGAAGCCGAGCGCAAAAACGGTTGATGCCGGGATGGTCCCGCTGGTCTGCATGGTAGGGTGCCGTGCTCCCGTGCGTCGTGGGGAGTATTGGGGGTGGTGTGCGCGCCCGACAGGCTGCGCGCACTGGAAAACAGGTCATGTTACCGCCAGTTTACGTTTTTACCGAGCCTGTGGAACAGGCAGAAATGCCAATTCCAAGGTTGTCTTGCCGGCCGGAGCGCAGATACCGTTCGGCCATCGGCGCGCCTCCGGAGCCATGGCACGGGGTATGTCGTGTTGCTCATCCTAAGCGGTGGCGTA
>JBKDZQ010000537.1:0-1752 GCA_047971325.1 Parahaliea sp. | reverse complement strand
GGGCTGTTAAGGTGGATGATTCGCACCAGATATCTTACCAGCTACAGCCAACCTTCTCTTTTTGTTTCAGACGCTTACACCATGACACCCGAGACCACTGGGGCTTAAATCAGTGCCATTGTTTGCTATAATACCTTATTTTGTAACACAGTAAAATTAGCTCAGTGTCCACTGTTGGTGGGCAGGATCAACGCTCAGCGCGCCTCCACCAGCGCCCGCGCCCGCTGTGCCGCCGCCCGAACTTGATTCGGCGCGGTGCCGCCCAGGTGGTCGCGGGCGGCCAGTGAGCCTTCCAAGGTTAGTATTTCGAACACGTCTTCGTCGATATCCCCGCTGAAGCCGCGCAGGGTGTCCAGGGACATTTCCGCCAGGTCCTGCCCGCTGGCCACGCCGTGGGCGACGGCCTTGCCCACCACTTCGTGGGCGTCGCGGAAGGGCAGGCCCCTGCGCACCAGGTAGTCGGCGAGGTCGGTGGCGGTGGAAAAGCCGCGGCGGGCGGCTTCGCGCATGTTGTCCTTGCGGACGCGGATGGCGGGCACCATGTCGGAGAAGGCGCGCAGGCAGTCGAGCACGGTATCGGCGGTGTCGAACAGGGGCTCCTTGTCCTCCTGGTTGTCCTTGTTGTAGGCCAGGGGCTGGCTTTTCATCAGGGTCAGCAGGCTCACCAGGTGGCCGTTGACGCGACCGGTCTTGCCGCGCACCAGTTCCGGCACATCCGGGTTTTTCTTCTGCGGCATGATGGAGGAGCCGGTACAGAAACGGTCCGGCAGCTCGATGAAGTTGAACTGGGAGGAGGTCCACAGCACCAGTTCCTCGCTCATGCGCGAGAGGTGGGTGAGCAAGGTGGCGGCGAAGGCGCAGAATTCGATGGCGAAATCGCGGTCGGACACCGAGTCCAGGGAGTTTTCCGTGGGCTTGTCGAAGCCCAGGGCGGCGGCGGTCAGCTCGCGGCGGATGGGGTAGGTGGTGCCGGCCAGGGCGGCGGCGCCCAGCGGCGACTGGTTCATGCGCCTGCGGCAGTCCAGCAGCCGGCCGTGGTCGCGTTCGAGCATTTCATTCCAGGCCAGCAGGTGGTGGCCGAAGGCCACCGGCTGGGCGGTCTGCAGGTGGGTGAAACCCGGCATTACGGTGTCCGTGTGCTGCTGGGCCAGGCCGATGGTGCCCCGTTGCAGGCGGCTCAGCTCGGCGGCGATGGTGTCGATGGCGCCGCGCAGGTACAGGCGGATGTCGGTGGCCACCTGGTCGTTGCGGGAGCGCCCGGTGTGCAGTTTCTTGCCGGTGACGCCGATCAGCTCGGTGAGGCGCGCCTCGATGTTCATGTGCACGTCCTCCAGCGCCACCGACCAGGTGAATTCCCCGGCGCCGATCTCGCCGCCGATCTGCTGCAGGCCGCGGTGGATATCGTCGCGCTCCTGTTCGCTGAGCACGCCCACGGCGCACAGCATGTCGGCGTGGGCAAGGGAGCCGGCGATATCCTCAAGCGCCATGCGCTGGTCGAAGTCCACCGAGGCGGTGAAGCGTTGTACGAAGCTGTCGGTGGCTTCCGTGAAGCGGCCGCCCCACAGTTTGCTGGTGTCCTGATCCTTGCTCATGCTGCCCTGGCCTGTCCTGCATGGAGTGGTTTGCGCGAATATCTGCTTGAATAGCGGGTGTTTGCTCTTGTCGGCGCGCAAACGGGGTGCGAGTTTGTCTGTTCAAGACAGGGGGGGTGGAATTGAGTCGTGTCGCGAAGGGGCGAGTACGGCGGGTGGG
>JBKDZQ010000536.1:0-3083 GCA_047971325.1 Parahaliea sp. | reverse complement strand
TATGTTATTGCGCAGCTTGTTCATCATCGTCTGCCTGCTGGCCAGTGCCGTCGCCGGGGCGCAGGTAGCCAGTACACTGAGGGTCGGAATGTCGCCGGACTATCCGCCCCTGCAGTACTATGAGGACGGGCTTATCGTCGGCATCGAAGCCGACAACGCCCCGGCGGTGAGCGGTATCCTGGGGCGGCGGGTGCAGCTGGTCCCGATGGCCTTCGACCAGTTGCTGCCCGCCCTGGAGCGGGGTGAGGTGGACGTGTTGATGTCGGGCCTGAGTGTCACTGCCGTCCGCAGTGCCAGGGTGGCCTTCACCGACGCCTACCTGCGGGTGGGGCAGATGGCGATCATACATCGGGACCGCATTGCACGCTTTGCCCAGCCCTGGGCGATCTACCGGGAGGGCGTGCGCGTCGGCGTGATCCCCGAGAGCACCGCTGCGGCCTTTGCCGCGCGGAAATTGCCGGAAGCCGCCGTCAGCTTCTACGACAACGTGCAACAGTCCTTTGCCGCCCTGCGCGAGGATCGCATCGACCTTTTTCTCCACGACGCCACTACCAGCTGGCAGCTGGCCAACGACGATGCCAACCAGGACCTCATCAGTACCTACGCCCCGCTGACCGAGGAAATGCTGGCCTGGGCGGTGCGGCGGGACGACAGCACCCTGCGCGAGAATCTCAATCGCGCGCTGGCGCTGATGCGCGCCAACGGTACGCTGGCCTATATCCTGGACCGCTGGATTCCGGTCCAGGTGGAAGTACACAGTCAGTAGCGGCTTTGGGGACGCAGCGCCAGTCCCGGTGGGTCGAGTGGACGTTCACTCGTCAGGACGCGGATGTCAAGAGGGCTCGCCATTATGTTTCGTAATTAACAGGTTTCTGTACTAGCTGAAACACAAGGATAATTTGATTCGTGTCTGCAGGAACTTCAGTCTAAAAAAACCTGGCCTGCCCATGTCAGTTGAGTTCCACGGCGATCCCGCTGGAACAGCAAGACATCCAGCTCTTCCTCAAGCTCCTTGATGGTACGTGAGAGGGGGGATTGTTCAATATGTAGACGCTCAGCAGCCCGGGCGAAGTGCAGTTCTTCCGCCAGTGCAAGAAAATAGCGTAGATGGCGAAGTTCCATGTGTTCACCCTGATAGGCCTGTTGGGTTATTTGGTGTTTGCACCTTACGCAAAGCCGGTACATGTCCTCACGTCGTCCGGCAACAAGGCATTGACCTCCTGATTGCCGAAGTTGGGGTCAGCGATTCAGGAAAAACTCCACCGGAACCACAAATTCAAGCTGTTTTCCGGCTAGTTCCGGAGGCGGTTCCGGCAGCGGCTGGGCGCGGTCGAGCAGTGCCAGGGTCTCATCGTCCAGTAAGGAATAGCCTGCGCTCTGTGCGATGCTCTTCGCGACCACCCTGCCTTCCCTATCCATGGTGAAGCGCAGGTAGGTCACACCCTCCTGCCGCTGTCGACGAGCCCGGATCGGGTAGCGTTTGGCCTCGTTGAGCTTCAACATCAGACGGTTCTGCCAGGTGGGGATGGCATTGGCATTGATGACGGGCACCGACACCCCCTGATGGGGGGCGGCGGCCTCGAGGTCTTCCACAGGCGCCTCGGGCGGTGCGCTGGCGATGCTCTGCAGCTCCTCTTCCACAGGAGGCGTGTCGTCCGGTGGTTCCGGCGGTGGGGGCTCCTCCGGGAGGGGCTCCCGGTCGGGCCTTGGTTCGGGGGCGGGCCTAACGGCCACCTCCGGCTTTACTTCAGGTGGTGCGGGGAGGATGTCCGGCTCCTGCGCTTCGGGCTCCGGTGGCGGCTTGGGCTCAGGCTCAGGCTGGGGAGTGGCTTCCGCCTGCTCCGGCCCGGGTGGCATCTCCGGTGGCGACGCCGGCGCCACCGGCACAGGGGCCAGTTCCACCACCATGGCGGCCGGCGGCGGAGTATTGGCGCCGGGCTGTCGTTCCGGCATCAGCCACCACAGCAGGGGCGCACCATAGACCATCAATACCGTCAGCAGAGAGCTCAGCCAGCGCAGCGTATCCCGTTCTTTCGCAGGGGGCTGGTCGTGCAGTTCGGGCGCGATGGCCGCAATGTCAGGTGCACGCCGGCCGCCGGCCTTGGCCGGGGTCAGCCGGGGCTTGCGGGCCAGGTTGTCGTTCAAGAACCCGCTCCCTCCGCGGCTGCGCGTTCCGCAGCCCCTCCCTCCAGCGCCACCAGCGCCACTTTCAGATAGCCTGCTTCGCGCAGCCGGTTCATGGTTTGTATCAGGGTATCGTAGTCCACGCTTTTGTCCGCGCGCAGAAAGATGCGCTGCTGCGCATCCCCCTCCGACGAGGCCCTCAAGGCATTGGGCAGGTCTGGCAGGGTGACGGCCTCGTTGCCCAGGGCCAGGCTGTGATCGGCCTTGATGGTCAGGTACAGCGGTTTATCGGGTTTGGGCTGGGGTTCCGCGGTGGCGGCGGGCAGGTCCACTTTTATGTCGACGGTGGCCAGTGGCGCCGCCACCATGAAGATAATCAGCAGCACCAGCATGACATCGATGAAGGGCGTGCGGTGGTGAGGCCATGCCCGCAGCCGCCCAGGCAGAAGCCTTGCGCCGGCTTGAAGGCGCCAGCTTGTAGAACCTGTATGGCCCAACCGAAACCACGATCCATGTGACACAGTGGACTTGCCGGGACGACGGGGAAAGCCAGGTGCCGATTGGACGGCCGATCTCCGAAACCAATGCGCGCGTTCTGGATCAATCTCTGAATCTCGTACCTCAATGTGTTGCCGGGGAGCTGTACCTCGGTGGAGAGCTGCTGGGCCGGGGTTATCTCCACCGGCCAGCGCTGAGCGCCGAACGCTTTGTTGCCGATCCATTCGGCGAGCAGGGTGAGCGCTTGTACCGGACGGGTGACCTGGTGTGCTGGAATGTGGACGGCCAATTGGAATACCTAGGCCGGATTGATCATCAGGTGAAGGTCCGGGGATTCCGGCATCGTTTTTCGCTCAGCAATCCCGCCTTGGTGAGCGCGCCGCCTAAAAAATCGACTTCCAGTGTCAGCTCTCCGATTTTGGCGTGTAGCGCCTTCACATCCACCGGCGGTTCCTTGGGCT
>JBKDZQ010000535.1:0-3823 GCA_047971325.1 Parahaliea sp. | reverse complement strand
TCAGCGCCAGAATCAGGCGACCATTGTGGTGGCTATTGTGGTTGCCGGTACCGTTGTCGGTCGAGCTCTGCAAGAATCAATTCTCCGGGTCGGGTTGGCCGCGCAGCCACTGCCACAGGTTACTGCTGCGCAGCACAAACAGCATCAGCAGCGCCAGCGCCATGCAGAACCACTGCACGGCATAGCCGGTGTGCTTGGCGGGGCTGGTATTGACCAGCGGCCAGTCGGCTGCCAGCGCGCCGGGTTCAGCAGGGTCGATACGCAAGGACCAGGGCCACACCGCTTGCCCCAGTCGACGCTCCAGGGTCGACACCATACCCTCTGCTGCCAGGGATTGCACCACCAGCGGCCAGTCACCGTCCAGCGCCTGGGGCCCCAGCAGGTAGGGCTTGCCGGGCGCCACGTAGACCGAGCCACTCACCGTCTGTTCACCCCGCGGCCAGTTCACCTCTGGCAGCGAGCGCCGCGCCGGGTCACCCGCCACCCAGCCGCGGTTCACCAGCACCGTGGCGTCACGGTCGCTCAGGTGGAGGATGGCGACCACCTCGTAACCGAAGCGCCCGCGACTCACCCGGTTGTCCAGCAGCAGGTAGCGCTGGCTGTCGAAGGTTCCCCGCGCCCTTGCCGGCCGGTAGGCCAGGGCCTCGGGACTCTCCCCCCACAGCGCTGTCACCGGCACCGGCGCCTGGGCCTGGCGCACCTCGAACATGGCCGCCAGTTCGCGCTTTTCGCCGGCGCGCTGCAGCTGCCAACAGCCGAGCCCCACCAGCAGCGGCAGCAACAGCAGGGTAAACAGGGTAATGCGCCATTCAAAATCGAAGTGCAGGCGCGTAACCCCGCTCACCGCCATCACTCCCCGGTCACCGGCAAAGGCCGGGCGACTGGTTTATACTGTGCACACAATGGAAGGGAGCTGGACATTGCTGAAAATCGCGATAGTAATACTGATGGTGGCGCTGGTGATTACCCTGGGCAGCGGGCTGTTCTTCCTGATGGTGGACCAGGGCGATCGCCACAAGCGCCGCCTGTTCCATTCACTGGGCGTCCGCCTGGGCCTGGCGATCAGCCTTGCCGCGCTGATCGTCTACGGGGTGGCCACCGGTCAACTGGGCCATCCCACCCCCTGGGATGCGGGGCCCAAGCCAGCGCAATCCCGGGGAGACGGGGCTCAGCAGCCCCGCTAACTACAGGATGTAGACGAACAGGAACAGGAACACCCACACCACGTCCACAAAGTGCCAGTACCAGCTCGAGGCCTCGAAGCCGAAGTGATCCTCGGCGCTAAAGTGGCCGAACTTCACCGAGCGGACCCACTGGATCAGCAACATGGTCATGCCCATCATCACGTGGAAGCCGTGGAAGCCAGTGAGCATGAAGAAAGTTGAACCGTAGATACCGGAGTTCAGGGTCAGCCCGTAGTGCGCGACGGCCTCGTAGTATTCATAGATCTGCACCCCCACGAACAGCATGCCCAGGGCCACGGTAATACCCAACCACAGGTTGAAACCCCTCTTGTCGCTGTCCAGCAGGGCTATGTGCGCCTTGTGCACGGTCACGCTGGAGGAGAGCAGGATAATGGTGTTCCACAGCGGCAGCCAGGTCAACCAGGATTTGGCCTGGCTTAGCGCCATGGTATGCTCAGCGCTCTGGAAGGCACCATTGTTGGCCATGTGCTGGCTGGCCACACCACCCACCGCCTCCTGCGGGGTCTGCATCATCGGCCAGTTGTACTCGAAGCCGTCCCACAGCAGGCCGTTCATGCGCCCCGAACCTTCACCCGCCAGCCAGGGACCGGCCAGGTTGCGCACGTAGAACAGGGTGCCGAAGAAGGCCAGGAAAAACATCACCTCGGAAAAGATGAACCAGAACATGCCCAGTACATAGGAGCGCTTGAGCTGGGCGCTGTTCATGCCCGCTATATTTTCCCGGATGGTGGTGCGGAACCAGTTGAACAGGGTGCCCACGAAGACCAGCAGCCCCACCCAAAGGATGGTCCAGGAACCGTCCCCGTCGCCGAAGGTCATCCCGTTCAGGCCGTGGGCAGCCCCGAAGATGCTGAGGATCAGGCCGACAGTGGCACAGATCGCCAGCTTACTGTTATCCGGTACGTGATACTTCTCGTACTCAGAGGATGTTGGTGTACTCATTATTGGTTCTCCGTTGAACTCACACCGGACCCGGACCCGGCGATCTCAGCGCGCGGCAACACTGCCGCCCGCCATCTCAGTCACATCAAAGAGGGTATACGAGAGTGTAATGGTGCGGATATCCCGCGGCAGGTCGCGATCGACGATGAACTGCAACGGCATCTCGGCTCCGGACTGCCCTTCCAGCGGCTGCTGGTTGAAGCAAAAACACTCGGTTTTGTGGAAATACTCCGCGGCGCGGCTGGGCGATATGCTGGGTATCGCCTGCGCGACCATGGCATCCCGCCTCGGATTGTAGGCGCGAAACAGCGTATCGTTGGCCGCGCCGGGGTGCACCTTCATCATGGTCACGCTGGGCGAGAACTCCCAGGGCATGCCCTCGTTGTTGGTAGCCACGAACTGGATGGTGACCATCCGGTCCTTGTCCACCCCGCTCTGCACCGCCGTGTAGGTCTGCCCCGAGGTCTTGCCGTTGATCCCCAGGACATCGCAAAGTACGTTGTACAGGGGCACCATCACCACGAACACGAAGGCGAACATCAACGCCGCCACTGCCACCAGCTTGATGGCAATATCGACCGTCGGGCTCTTGCTTACCCTGATCACGTCGCAGACCCCCTTGTCGCCGGCCTATTATTTCACCGCCGGCGGCGTTTCGAAGGTGTGGTAGGGCGCCGGCGTGGGTATGGTCCACTCCAGCCCTTCCGCGCCTTCCCAGATCTTCTCGTCCGACACCGGCTTGCCGGCGACGATGGTCACGACCACGTTGTACAGCCACAGAATCTGCGAGGAGCCGTAGATGAAGGCGCCGATGCTGGACATCATGTTGAAGTCGGCGAACTGCAGGGCGTAGTCCGGAATCCTCCGCGGCATGCCCGCCAGACCCACGAAGTGCTGCGGGAAGAAGGTCAGGTTGAAGCCGATGAAGGAAATCCAGAAGTGAATCTTGCCCATGGTCTCGTTGTACATGCGGCCGCACCACTTGGGCAGCCAGTAATATACCGCCGCGGTCATGGAGAACACCGCACCGGCTACCATCACATAGTGGAAGTGGGCCACCACGAAGTAGCTGTCGTGGTACTGGAAGTCCGCCGGGGCGATGGCCAACATCAGGCCGGTGAAGCCGCCGATGGTGAACAGCACCAGGAAGCCGATGGCGAACAGCATCGGCGTCTCGAAGGTGAGGGCGCCGCGCCACATGGTGGTGACCCAGTTGAACACCTTCACCCCGGTCGGCACCGCGATCAGCATGGTGGCGTACATGAAGAACAGCTCGCCGGCGATCGGCATGCCCACCGTGTACATGTGGTGGGCCCACACGATGAAGGACAGGAAGGCGATGGACGCCGTGGCGTAGACCATGGAGTCGTAGCCGAACAGCGGTTTGCGGGAAAAGGTGGGGATGATCTGCGACACCACACCGAAGGCCGGCAGGATGATGATGTACACCTCGGGGTGACCGAAGAACCAGAATACATGCTGGAACAGTACCGGGTCACCGCCACCTGCCGCGGAGAAGAAGCTGGTACCAAAGTGGATGTCCATCAGCATCATGGTCACCGCGCCCGCCAGCACGGGCATGACCGCCACCAGCAGGAAGGCGGTGATCAGCCAGGTCCACACGAACAGGGGCATCTTCATGTAGGTCATGCCCGGAGCGCGCATGTTCATCACCG